>JAFMBU010000030.1 GCA_017858295.1 Porticoccaceae bacterium
TTAGTTAGCCGACTTATTAATAACCAGCTGCGGATCAAGCCAAGCATTGAGCTCATAGACATCATCCGGGGATAGCTGACCGGCGACTTCTTTCAAGCCCATCATCGATAAAATATAGTCATAACGAGCATTGGCAAAGTTGCGGCGCGCCTGAAAAACAGTGCGCTGAGCCACTAACACATCAACAATATTTCTAGTGCCCACTTCATAGCCGGCCTGAGTTGCCTGGAGAGCACTGTCCGCTGAAATGATCGACTGAGCGCGGGCTTTAACCCGTGCGGTGTTGGTCAAGACCAGCTGGTGCAGGGAGCGAGTTGCCTGAATCGTGTTTCGCTTAGTCGCTATATAGCCTTCATTAGAGGCAAGAGAGCGCTGCTTGGCTTGACGGCGCTGAGCATCCAGTGAGCCGCCTAGCCAGATTGGCATGGTCACTGAAATAGCGAAGGTATTGCCATCCTGCTGACTTTCAAAGGGCTCGTTATAGCGGGTGCCATCTGAATCTGAATCGAAATATGTGGCGCTGCCCGTGACCTTTGGAAGGCGAGCTGCGGCTGCAGCTTTAGCATTGTTGTAAGCGGCATCTTTGCCTAGTTTGGCAACTTGGAGGGGGTAATTATTACCGATCGCAAAATCAACCCACTCGCTGTTACTTAAAGGCTGCGGGTTGGTAGCAGCAAAATTTTCTGCCAGACCAGCAAGCACATTGTGCTCTTCTCCGGTCAGCACTTGCAGCTGCTCAAATGCAATATTCAAAGCACCCTGGGCTTCGAGGCTGTTGACCACGGCATCATCGTAAACGGCCTGAGCTTCGTGAACATCAGTAACCGGCAACAGTCCCACTTCAAAGCGTTCGCGGGTCTGCTCCAGCTGGCGCTGAATAGCGCGCTCTTCAGCATTGCGAGTCTGCATATTGTCGTAGGCACGCAACACGTTAAAGTAGGCATCGCTGACGCGAATAATAAGGCTCTGCTGGTCCGCGGCGAACTGCGCGCGAGCACTTTCACTCAGAGATTTGCTGCCCTGAAAGCGATACCAAGAGGGCATGTCGAAAATAGCTTGGCTGAGAGAAGCTCCGTAAGATGTGCCATCGCTATCGATAGTGCCTCCAACGCCAACTAGTGGAGAGTCATCGTTGGTTTCAGACTCTTTATACTCCCCGGAGATCACCAGTTGTGGCAGCAGTGCTGCACGACTGATATTTTTACCTTCGAGATCAGCGTTAAAAGTAGCCCGTGCAGCTCTCAAAACGGGATCGTTTTCTAAGGCACTTTCATAGATATCGACAAGCGAATCAGAGATGGCTAGCTGTGGGGTTAAAAAAGCGACAGCAGCAATCAAAAAATATTTTTTTAAGGTGTACATATGACCTCCATCTGGACGGCATTAGTTTAGCAGGTTTACTTCGAGCGCATACCCTGTCTTTGTTGATCCGGGGCCACTTTAGTGAATCTTGCAAAACTGGTGTCTCACGAGAAATTTAAGGTTAGACGTTTTAAATGATCAAATAGTTTAAGATCAAACGTAAAAGACACGCCAGCTAGACTTAATTAGAGAGTAATTCTAAAACAATGGACAAAAAACACCGCTTTGGCCCCTTGGATTATCGGCTAAAATCCACCGAGACAGTATTTCAGGGCTTTTTTAAAATGACCCGAATAACAGTCGAGCACCGATTGTTTGGTGGAGGCTGGAGCAAGCCCCTGCGTCGCGAGCTATTTCAGCGTGGCGATGCGGTTGGCGTCCTGCTCTACGATGCCCGCAACCACCGAGTTGGCCTAATCGAGCAGTTTCGGCCAGGCGCACTGAAGGAAGCCCTCGGGCCCTGGCAGTACGAAGTGA
Organism: Porticoccaceae bacterium; assembly: GCA_017858295.1. GTDB lineage: Bacteria > Pseudomonadota > Gammaproteobacteria > Pseudomonadales > Porticoccaceae > HTCC2207. The sequence continues at coordinate 1,840 of JAFMBU010000030.1, forward strand.
TCGCCGGCATGATCGACTCGGGTGAGACCCCCGAGCAAGTTGCTGTAAGGGAGTTGCAGGAAGAGAGCGGCGTCGAAGTGGAAAAGCTGCTGCCGATCTGCGACTATCTGGTCAGCGCTGGGGGCACGGATGAGAAAATGCATCTCTTCTGTGGTCTTGCGGATCTCAGTGAGCGCGGCGGAATTTTCGGAGTAGATGGCGAGAGCGAGGACATTCTGCTGCAAGTTTGGTCCTACGATGAGACCATGGAGGCATTCTCCCAGGGCCTTCTCAACAGCGCGGCCATGTCAGTCGCGTTGTTTTGGCTACAATTAAACCACCAGCGGTTGAGACTTGAGTCTTGAATATCAGCCTAATAAAAACCAGTAAAGTAAAAAAGCTAACTGCATCACGACCAGCGAGTAACGACTTTGTCAGTATCTGAACGCCGACGTCAACGACATAATCTTCAGCGCCTGCACGGCGAGTGTGAGCTCAATTACGTGCGCCTGCTGCGATTGATACCGGGACCAGCGCAGCTGGGGAAAAGTATTAATGTTGATTTCACCCATGAATCGAACAGTGGTATGCATATTTGTACCGATGAGATCACGCCCTACACGCAGCTTTTGAGTATCTCTGCCAAAAGTGCAAGGCCGGAGTGGTTGCCGGAGATTCAGATCAAGGTGCGTATCTATCACGATGCCAAAATGGCAGAAGTGGTGGAATGGTGCAGCGACAGAACCATTCCCTGGGAGCTGGCAGAAAAATCCTCAATGCAGGCGCCGGATGAAAAATGGCAGTGGAATATGTTTTTGAGCGAGCTTTTGGCCCATGGCCTGAGTCATGGCATGAGCAAAGTAAAAGTGACCCTTTAATCGGACCCTTTAATCGGGCTTTTTAACCCGGTCATTTAACCCAGCCCTTTAATGGTAAAAACGACAGCAAGGTAGTGCGAGAGATTCCATGAGTACAGTGCATATTACCCAAATCACGGATCTGCATCTGGGTGCAAATGAGCAGGAGACCCTTGGCGGTGTTACTACCTTCGAGAGTTTTAACGCGACACTACAAGCCTCGGAAGATCAGGGCCGAGCCGACAGCTTACTGCTGCTTACCGGTGACCTAGCCAGCGATTATCAGGCCGGCGCCTACCAGTTGTTGAATAAAACCCTCACCGAAAAGCAACGTCAGGCACTTTGGTTGCCCGGTAATCACGACCACCTGGAAACCATGGAGGCCAATCTAACCGGCTTCCCACGAGTGCGTATTTATGAAGCTGGTGCCTGGGGCGTGCTGTTGCTAGATAGTTCTAAAGCCGGTCAGCCCGGCGGACACTTTTCTGAAGCAGAGCTTCAATTTGCCGAGCAGGGCCTTAAACAGCTGACGGATAAGTTTGTCTTGGTAGCAGTACACCACTCACCAGTGTTGGTAAATTCAACTTGGCTGGATCAGCAACAGATCGATAACCATCAGCGTCTCTACGACCTGCTTGTGGCCCATGGTCAGGTCAAGGCTGTGGTCACTGGCCATGTGCATCAGCACCATGACAGTCTTTGGGGAGAGATCCCAGTTTACTCAACACCTTCAAGCTGTGTTCAATTCGAGCGTCACAGCCATGACTTTGGTCTCGCAGACAAACCTCCAGGCTATCGCTGGCTGGACTTACATGATGACGGCAGTCTGGATACTGGGGTCGAATTTCTCAAGGATTTTGCCCAGCAGTGCGATCGCAGCTGCGCCGGTTATTAGCCACGTCACCGAGTGCCAACTGTCGGCCTACCTTTCTTCTTTCTTTAGTAATCAATCGACCCTAACGTCAGCGCTTTGGCTATAATGATCGCTTCCAAAAAATAGATTGCCGTCAATGCCAACGCTGCTTTATTTACATGGGTTTAATAGTTCGCCAGAGTCTGCGAAGGCCCGACAGACCCAGCAGTGGTTCGGGCAAAATGCCCCTGAAATAGAGTTTATTTGTCCCTCGCTGCCACCTTATGCTGATCAGGCCATGGCGCAGTTATGCGAGATAGTAGAAGCTCGTCTGCCAGAGCCGGTATTTGTTATCGGCAGCTCCATGGGCGGTTTTTTCGCCAGCTGTTTGGCAGAGCGTTATGCTGAGCTTGGCGCCGTATTGATCAATCCAGCAGTCAGCCCAGATCGCGGCCTAGACAAATGGCTCGGCGAAAATAGCAACTATCACAGCGGTGAAACCTGGCTCTTTGAAGAGCACCACATAGATGAATACCAGCGCTGGGACCCGGCGGCGATAAAAAATAAAAATAATTACCTGGTGCTATTGCAAAGCGGTGACGAAGTACTTGATTATCGTGATGCCGAGCAGCGCTACCAAGGCTGCAAAATAATTCTCGAATCCGGTGGTGATCACAGTTTTATTGATTATCATCGACACTTGGCAACCATCCACCAATTTTTACTGTCGACGGTTCCGAGCAACCCACAATGACAACCTGACCTGTAGGGCGTATGAGCACATATAACGCAGAAGATATTGAAGTCCTCACCGGACTAGACCCGGTGCGCAAGCGCCCTGGCATGTACACCGATACCAGCCGTCCCAATCACCTTGCCCAAGAGGTCATAGATAATAGTGTCGATGAAGCTCTGGCGGGACATGCCAGCCGCATTGATGTGACTCTGCATAAAGATGGCTCCCTGTCGGTCTGTGATGATGGTCGCGGTATGCCCGTTGATATTCACCCTGAACAGGGCATACCCGGTGTCGAGGTGATTCTCTCGACCCTCCACTCCGGTGGCAAATTCTCAAATAAAAACTACCAGTTCTCCGGTGGTCTCCACGGAGTCGGTGTCTCGGTGGTCAACGCCCTCTCGGACAAGCTTGAACTGACGGTAAAGCGCGGTGGCAGTGTTCATCAGATCACCTTTGCCAACGGTGACAAGACCACGGATCTGCAAGTGATCGACAGCTGTGGTCAGCGCAATACCGGCACCATACTGCGCTTCTGGCCCAACCCTATTTACTTTGATTCGGTGAAGTTTTCACTGCTGCGCCTGCGCCATGTATTGCGCGCCAAAGCGGTACTCTGCAGCGGCTTAACCGTCAGCTTCTACGATGAAAATACTGACGAGAGCGAAGAGTGGTACTACCAGGATGGTCTCCAAGATTACCTCTCAGGATCTCTGGCGGGCTGGGATGTATTGCCCGCCGCACCCTTTATCGGCACCTATTCTGCAGCCAATGAAGCCGCCGACTGGGCTGTGCAGTGGATGCCCGACGGCGGCGAGCTAGTGCAAGAGAGCTACGTCAACTTGATTCCCACTCCTCAGGGTGGCACCCACGTCAACGGTCTGCGGACTGGCCTGTTGGATGCCATGCGCGAGTTTTGTGAATTTAGAAACCTATTGCCCCGAGGGGTCAAACTCACCCCAGACGATATCTGGGATCGCTGTAGTTTTGTTCTCTCATCCAAGCTTGAAGATCCCCAGTTCTCCGGTCAGACCAAAGATCGACTCTCCTCGCGACAGGCCGCGGCCTTTGTCTCTGGGGTGGTCAAAGACTCCTTTAGCCTGTGGCTCAACCAGCATACAGAGGAGGCTGAGAAACTCGCCGAGCTCTGTATCTTTAGCGCCCAGAGCCGCATGCGTGCGAGTAAAAAAGTGGTGCGTAAAAAGATTACTCAGGGCCCAGCACTGCCGGGCAAGCTGGCGGACTGTTCCAGTGGCGAGCCAGAGCGCTGTGAAATATTCTTTGTTGAGGGTGACTCTGCCGGCGGTTCTGCCAAGCAGGCCCGCAACCGAGAAAACCAGGCGATCATGCCCCTGCGCGGCAAGATCCTCAATACCTGGGAGGTGGACTCCCAAGAGATCCTCGGTTCTCAGGAAGTGCACGATATCTCTGTGGCTCTGGGCATAGATCCGGGCTTAGAAAATCTCGACAAACTGCGCTACCACAAGGTCTGCATCCTCGCCGATGCTGACTCCGATGGACTGCATATTGCGACCCTGATCTGTGCCTTGTTTGTGCGTCACTTCCGGTCTCTAGTCAGTGCCGGGCATGTCTATGTGGCGATGCCGCCACTGTTCCGCATCGATGTAGGCAAAGAAGTCTATTACGCCCTGGATGAGTCGGAAAAGCAGGGCATCCTCGACCGCATTGAAGCCGAAAATAAACGCGGCAAGGTCAATGTGCAGCGCTTTAAGGGGTTGGGTGAAATGAACCCATTACAGTTGCGTGAAACCACCATGAACCCAGACACCCGCCGTCTGGTGCAGCTCACCGTGGATATGGACGATAATACCGACTCAATGATGGACATGTTGCTGGCGAAAAAACGCGCCCCCGACCGTCGCACCTGGCTCGAAAGCAAAGGCAATCTGGCTGGCATAGCCGATCTTTAAAAAAATTAAGTATTTTTATAAATAGGAAAAACGATGAACGATATCGTCAATTTTAATAGCGAAGGGTTGGAACGCCGACCCATGAGCGAATATGTTGAGCAGGCCTACCTAGACTATTCCATGTACGTCATTCTCGACCGGGCACTACCGCATATTGGCGATGGTCTAAAGCCGGTTCAGCGACGCATTGTCTACGCCATGAGCGAGCTCGGCCTCAAAGCCAATGCCAAGTACAAAAAATCCGCGCGCACCGTCGGTGATGTAATCGGTAAATATCATCCTCACGGCGACAGCGCAGTCTATGAAGCCATGGTGCTTATGGCCCAGCCATTCTCCTATCGCTATCCCCTAGTGGACGGTCAGGGCAACTGGGGTTCTGCAGATGATTCAAAGTCATTTGCCGCCATGCGATACACCGAATCCAAGCTCTCCAAATATGCCGACGCACTGCTCTCGGAACTGGGACAGGGCACCGCCAACTGGCGACCCAACTTCGATGCCACCATGGAGGAACCGGAAATTCTCCCGGCCCGCGTGCCCAATGTGTTGCTTAACGGCACCACCGGCATCGCCGTCGGCATGGCCACAGATATCCCGCCTCACAACCTTAACGAAGTAGTGAGCGCCTGCTTACATATGCTCGACAACCCCAAGGCCGATGTTGCTGAGTTGATGGAGTTTATTAAAGCGCCGGACTACCCCACCGACGCCGAAATCATTACCTCGCAAAAAGATATCCAAAACGTCTATGAGACCGGCCGTGGCTCGATCAAAATGCGCGCCATCTGGCACCGTGAAGATGGCGACATTATCGTCACCGCACTGCCGTTCCAGGCCTCAGGCTCAAAGATTCTCGAACAGATCGCCGCCCAGATGCGCAACAAAAAGTTGCCCATGGTGGAAGACCTGCGGGATGAGTCGGACCATGAAAATCCCACTCGCCTAGTGATCACTCCACGCTCTAACCGCGTTGATCTCGAAGCTCTGATGGACCATCTGTTTGCCACCTGTGACCTTGAGAGAAGCTACAGAGTTAACCTAAATATTATTGGTATCAATGGCAAACCCGGCGTCATGAACCTGCGCCAGATAATCAAAGACTGGTTGCTGTTCCGCACCGACGTCACCCGTCGTCGCCTTAACTACCGTCTTGGAAAAGTCGATAAGCGCCTGCACCTCTTAGACGGCTTGTTGATCGCCTTTTTGAATATCGATGAAGTGATTAATCTGATTCGCACCGAAGACGAGCCCAAGCCAGCCTTAATGGCACGTTTTGGTCTCTCGGATATTCAAGCGGAATATATCCTCGACACCAAGTTGCGCCAGTTAGCCCGCCTTGAAGAGTTTAGAATCCGCGCCGAGCAGGACGAGCTGGCCAAAGAAAAAGCGGAGCTGGAATTGCTTCTCGGCTCAGAGACACGCTTAAAAACTCTGGTGAAAAAAGAACTCAAAGCCGCTGCAGAAGAATTTGGCGATGAGCGCCGTTCACCGCTGGTGGCGCGAGGCGAATCTCAAGCCTTTAACGAAAAAGATCTGCTCACCGCCGAACCTATTACTGCGGTGCTCTCAGATAAAGGCTGGATACGCGGTGCCAAAGGCCATGATATAGATCCGACAACGCTAAGCTACAAGTCCGGTGACAAATTCCTCTCCGCGGCCTGTGGGCGCAGCAATCAAAATGTCTTCCTGCAAGATTCCGCTGGCCGCTTCTATGCCCTAGCCGGGCATACACTGCCCTCAGCACGAGGTCAGGGAGAACCTGCCACTGGACGACTCAATGTCTCCTCCGGCGCACTGTTCACCGATGTGATCATGGGCGCAGACGACCAGAAAGTCCTTCTGGGCACTGATGCGGGTTATGGCTTTATCGGCAAAATCGGCGACCTCTACACCAAAAACCGCGCCGGCAAGGCCGTGGTCTCACTGCCCAAGGGGGCCAAAATTCTCTCCCCGAAAATGGTTAATGATGCCAACGCACAGATTGCCGCCGTCACCAATGAAGGGCGCCTATTAGTCTTCCCCATCGCCGAACTGCCGGAGCTTGCCAAAGGTAAAGGCAACAAGATCATTAATATCCCCGGCTCGCGACTTCAGGCTCGAGAAGAGTTTGTCATCGATTACGGCGTAATTTCTGATGGCGATTCACTTGTGGTTCACTCAGGTAAGCGCTACCTTGTAATGAAGGCCAAAGACCTTGAGCACTACAGCGGCGAACGCGGACGACGCGGACACAAACTGCCACGGGGCTTTCAGAAGGTTGATAAGTTAGATGTTGAGAGTAAATAACTAACGGTGCCTCAGGGCACCACTTAACGACCCCTAGCGGGGCAGGGAGAATATCATTATGGAAGACAAAGTAGAGTTAATGCAGGCGCTAACAATCCAGTATGGCGTTAAAGTGCTAATGGCACTGGTGATCTTTATTATCGGTAAATGGGTCGTTAAACGACTCTCGGTAGTACTGGAAAAACTCATGGAGAAAAACGCCGTAGACCCGGCCATCAGACACTTTGCTGGTAGTTTGGTGTATTACGCCCTGCTGATCTTTGTCTGTATTGCCGCCCTCGGCCAACTGGGCATCCAAACCGCCTCCTTCGTCGCCATAGTCGGTGCCGCCGGTCTTGCCGTAGGCTTAGCCCTTCAGGGATCCCTATCGAATTTCGCAGCCGGTGTACTGCTGCTAATTTTCCGCCCCTTCAAAGTCGGCGACTTCGTTGAAACCGCCGGCACCTCAGGCGTGATTCAAAGCATCCAAATCTTCACCACCGTCTTGTTCACCCCAGACAACAAAAAAGTCATAGTCCCCAACGGCCGAATTATTGGCGACAACATCGTCAACTACTCCGCCAACGACACCCGTCGTGTGGACCTGGTATTTGGCATTGGCTATCAAGATGATATAGACGCCGCGCGGAAAGTTCTCGAAGATGTGCTTGCAGCAGATGACCGTGTACTCGCAACACCGGAATCGGTTATTGCCGTGGTTGAGTTGGCCGATAGCAGCGTCAACTTTGTCTGCCGTCCCTGGGTTAAAAGCGGTGACTACTGGCCGGTGTATTTTGATCTTACTGAAGCGGCCAAGAAAGCACTGGATGCCAATGGAATTTCCATTCCCTTTCCCCAGCGGGATGTGCATTTGCATCAGCAGACATAAGGTGGGATTTGTTGAGCCATAGATGTTTGTCTATGGTTTTATCAAAGTAAGGGGGTGCGTTCGTGCTCCCTTTCAACTAAGCGCAAAGTCAATATTGTCTGATTCTAAGGCTGACTCTAAGCCTAATCCTGAGTTTTGGGTTCGTTTGAAACCCTCTTCCCCAACAGCTGAAATCCTTTCAAAACATTCAGCGCTTCATAGAGCTGATTATCGTCGGTGATATCTTCGTCGCGACCTTTGGCTTTCTTCTTTGCACCATCAGCTTGTTCCAAATGTCCTTCTAAATCCGCTTCTCGCACACGCTTGCGCTTTTTGTAGAGGCGGATCTCCGCGGGCTCAACAATAATATCCGGTACAATTCCCTCGGCCTGAATAGAGCGGCCATTGGGGGTGAAGTACCTTGCAGTAGTCAGTTTCACGGCGCGGCCATCACCCAGTGGGATAACAGTTTGCACTGAGCCTTTACCAAAGCTCTGGGTGCCAATAATGGCTGCGCGCTGATGGTCTTGCAGTGCTCCGGCGACAATCTCTGAGGCGGAGGCGCTGCCGCCATTTATCAGCACCACTATGGGCGTGCCTTGCAGCAGGTCGCCGCTTTTGGCGTCAAAGCTGATATTGGCGCTGGGCAGGCGGCCTTCGGTGTAGACCACTGTGCCGCCGTCGAGGACGGCGTCGGCGATTTCAACTGAGGCTGGCACTAGTCCGCCGGGGTTGTTGCGCAGGTCGATGATAAGGCCTTTTAGGGCGGGTTGTTTTTCTTTGAGTGAGAGCAGTTCTTTTTTGAAATCTTTGCCGGAGCTGACTTGGAACTGTGAGACGCGCACATAGCCGTAGCCGGGTTCAATTATGCGGCTGCGCACTGAGCTGACCTGGATGGTGCCGCGGACGACGGTGATATCCAGGGGTCCGTCTTCGCCTTCGCGGAATAGGGTTAGCTTGATGCTGGTGCCTTTTTCGCCGCGCAGTTTGTCTATGGCTTTTTGTACTGCCATGCCGCGCACTGGGGTGCCGTCTACTTCGACGATAAAGTCTCCGGCTTCGATGCCGGCTTTGGCGGCTGGGCTGCCATCGATGGGGGCTATAACTTTGATCATGCCGCGCTCGGAGCCTACCTGCAGACCCAGGCCGCCGTATTCACCGGTGGCGCTTTCCTGGAGTTCTTCATAGTCAGTTTGGTTTAGGTAGACGGAGTGGGGATCGAGCTCGAGTAGTAGTCCGGCGATGGCGTTTTCTAAGAGTTCGGTGTCTTTCACTTCTTCTACATAGCCGCGACGGATCTGTTCAAACACTTGGGTGAAAAGGCGCAGTTCGCGAAGTGGCAGGCGCTCTTCTTGGATGCTTTGTTCGTCTGGTGATTGGGATTCGGTGTCTGCGTTGGCTGTGGCTAAGGCCAGTATGCCGATTAGGGCTGCTGTCAGGGTGGTGCTGAAATACTTTATATACATAGCTTATTTGTCCTAATGGCGTCTTGGGCCATTATTGCTTTTTATTCTGCTCTAGCGGTTTGAACCCTTGAGTGCGGCTTAGTTGCAAGTAAGTTGCAGCTAAATTGCGAGTTTGCTGCATTTAGCGTTTCCCGAGCCATTTCTTGGGGTCCGCGGGCTGGCCCTTTTTACGTATTTCAAAATATAGGGCGGGTTTGTCTAGGCCTCCGGTATCGCCGGCTCGGGCGATGGTTTCGTTACTTAGTACCAAGTCCCCTGTATCTTTAAGCAGCTCTTCATTGTGGGCGTAGAGGCTCATGTAGCCATCGCCGTGATTGAGAATAATTAATAGCCCAAATCCACGCATGTAGTTGGAAAAGATCACTTGGCCGTCGTGCACTGCGGTGACTGGTTCGCCAATTTTGGCGCCGATCAACCAGCCATCCCAGCGCAGGGAGCCGCTGCGTTGACTGCCGAAGCTATGGGCTACTTTACCCTTGAGGGGCCAGCGCAGCAGACCTTTTTGTGAGGCGAAACTCTGGCCACCTGGTGGCGTTTTCAGGGCCATTCTTTTTACTACACTGCGAACATTTTTTAACAGTTGTTCGAGTTCGCTGCGCTGTTTAAGCAGTTTATCTAATTTAGATTTGTCGCTCTGCAGAGAGGCATTAAGCTGTTTTAAGGTGGTTTGGCGGCGTTGGTTGCTGGCCAGTAGTTGTTGCTGATCTTTTTCGAGTTCTGCTTTTGCACTGTCCAGTAAGCGGGTTTCTTCGATAACGTCGGCTTGCACTGCCGTGAGCTGTTCTACATCGGTCATATATTGGGCAATTTTTTCATTGCGCGCGTCGAGCACGTAATTGTAATACTTGAAAAGTCGGGCTAGCTGTTGTGGATCTTCCTGATTGAGGAGCAATTTAATCGGTTCTTGGGCGCCCATTTTGTAGGCTGCAGCGAGCTGCTCTCTGACGGCAGAGTTTTGTTTTTTGAGATCAATTTTTAGCTGGCGCTGTTGTTTGTCGAGCTCAGCCAGCTTTCCGCGGCGGGTATTGATCTTGCGATTCAGCAGACGGATTTTGCGGCTGCTGGCAGAGGCGGCGATTTCATTTTTTTTCAGTTCGGCGACTAGATTGTTCTTATCTTTGTCACGCTTGTTGAGCTGTTTTTCCAGTGTGCTAATGGCGCTCTTTAGGTCAGCCAGTTTGGCTTTGTCGTCCTCGGCAGCGGTTGCCTGAAGTGGCAACAGCAACAGCAACAGAGCACAGCTGAGGGCTGTGCTGATGATTGCCGAGGAGAGTTTCATAGGGTGCTCTTCATTAGATGCTTTTCATTTATGTATTACGTATTAATGAGCGCCCAGTCATCTCGACTGGCTGTGGTAGATCCATTAGTGCCAGCATGGTCGGCGCTATATCGGCGAGAGAGCCATTGTTATCCAAGCTAAGCGAGCGCTCACCAACGTAGACCAGTGGCACTGGCAATGTGGTGTGTTGGGTATGGGGCTGCTGGTTGGCGTCGTCATACATTTCTTCCACGTTGCCGTGGTCTGCTGTGATCAAGATTTCACCGCCGACCTTTTCTGCTGCGGCTATCACTTGGGCCAGGCTTTGGTCGATGGCTTCCACGGCTTTGATTGAGGCTTCAAAGTTACCGGTGTGACCCACCTGATCGCAGTTGGCATAGTTGCAAATAATGGTGTCGAACTTGCCTGAGCCAATGGCTTCAACCAGTTTTTCGGTGACTTCTGGTGCGCTCATTTCTGGCTGGTCGTCGTAGGTGGCGATATTTGGCGAGGGCACCAGTATGCGTTCTTCAAGATCGTAGAGTGACTCGCGGCCACCACTGAAAAAGAAGGTCACGTGAGCATACTTCTCAGTCTCGGCAATTCGCAGTTGGCGCTTGCCCTGCTGTGCCAGATAGTCGCCCATAGAATTAATCAGTGGGATCGGCGGGTAGGCGCAGGGAGCATCTATATTGTCTTGGTATTCGGTGGTCTGCACGAAGGTCGATAACTTGGGTGTGGCTGCACGTTCGAAGCCATCAAAATCGCTATTGGTCAGGGCGTGGGCGATCTCTCGGGCGCGATCGGGACGGAAGTTCATAAAGATCACGGCATCGCCATCTTCCATGGTGATTGGCGCTTCGCCTTGGGCACAAATAGTTGTGGCATGAACAAATTCATCGTTTTCGTCACGGGCATAGGCATCGTTCAGGGCGGTGACGGCATCGGTGGCGCTGAAGTCTGCACGACCTGCAGTGACTAGATTGTAGGCTTCGGCCACTCGATCCCAGCGGTTGTCGCGGTCGAGGGCATAAAAGCGGCCACAGACTGAAGCGATTTTGCCAACGCCGAGTTTTTCAATCAGTGCTTGGGTTTTCTCAAGAGAGGGTTTGGCGCTGCGCGGTGGGCAGTCGCGGCCGTCGAGAAAGGCATGGAGGTAGACTTTTTCGGCGCCGCGCTGGGCGGCCATTTCCAGCATGGCATTGATATGGTCTTCGTGGCTGTGAACGCCGCCGGGTGAGAGCAGGCCCATAATATGCACGGCATTGCCTGTGCTCTGAGCCTTGTCGATGGCGTCGCAATAAACTGGGTTGGTGAAGAAGTCGCCGTCGATAATAGCTTTGTTGATGCGGGTGAAGTTTTGGTAGACCACCCGTCCAGCACCCAGTGTCATGTGCCCTACTTCTGAGTTACCCATCTGGCCCTCTGGCAGACCCACTTCCATGCCGGAAGTATGAATCAACGTCTTGGGGCGCTCTTGCCACAGTGCCTGCCAGACTGGTGCGTCGGCGTTGCTGATGGCGTTGTGGGT
>JAFMBU010000267.1 GCA_017858295.1 Porticoccaceae bacterium
CAACCAATGGTACTGGCCGGCTGTCTCGATATAGATGCCTCGAAAAAAGCTGCACGCTTTATCCGCTTCTGCGATGCCTTCAATATTCCAGTTCTAACCTTTGTCGATGTGCCTGGATTTATGCCCGGCACCAGTCAGGAGTACGGCGGCATTATTAAGCATGGTGCCAAGTTGCTCTACGCCTACGCCGAATGCACAGTGCCTAAGGTCACGGTGATTACTCGCAAGGCCTATGGCGGTGCCTATGATGTGATGGCGTCTAAGCATCTTCGTGGCGACGCCAATCTGGCTTGGCCAACCGCTGAAATTGCCGTGATGGGTCCCAAAGGTGCGGTAGAAATTATTTTCCGCAAGGATATTGGCGATGAAGAAAAAATTGCTGCGCGCACCGAAGAGTACCGCAAGAAATTTGCCAATCCGTTTATTGCCGGCAAGCGCGGTTATATAGATGACGTGATTATGCCTCACAGCACACGCAAGCGCGTGGCCCGTTCACTGGCCATGTTGAAGAACAAAAATATTGAAAACCCCTGGCGCAAGCACGGCAATATTCCACTTTAAATCCGCTTTTGATTAGAAGATTAAAATTATGTTAAAGAAAATTTTAGTGGCTAACCGAGGCGAGATCGCCTGTCGTGTATTTGCCACCGCGAAAAAAATGGGTATTGCCACAGTTGCGGTTTACTCCGACGCCGACCGCGATGCACTGCATGTGCAGATGGCCGATGAGGCTGTCAATATAGGTCCAGCGGCTTCCTCTGAAAGTTATCTGGTGATTGAAAAAATCGTTCAGGCCTGTCTCGATACTGGCGCTGATGCCGTGCATCCAGGTTATGGATTTCTCTCTGAGAATAGTAAATTTCACGACGCGTTGGATGCTGCGGGTATCGTATTTATCGGCCCGGGGAAAAAAGCGATTGAATCCATGGGCGATAAAATTACCTCGAAGCTTATTGCCCAAGAAGCCGGCGTTAGCTGTATTCCCGGTTATACAGATGTAGTTCGGGATGCCGAACACGCAGTGGAAATCAGTGCCGGTATTGGTTATCCGGTGATGCTCAAAGCCTCTGCCGGTGGCGGCGGTAAAGGCATGCGTGTGGCCATGAACGAAGAGGAATGTCGCGATGGTTTTGAGCGCGCAACCAATGAGGCGCGCTCTAGTTTTGGCGACACTCGCATCTTTATTGAAAAATATATCCAAGAGCCGCGACATATTGAAATTCAGGTGATGGCCGATGGTCACGGCAATGTAATTTATTTGGGTGAGCGCGAATGCTCTATTCAGCGTCGCCACCAGAAAGTTATTGAAGAAGCGCCATCGCCATTTTTGGATGAAGCCACACGACAAAAAATGGGCGAGCAGAGTTGTGCACTGGCCCGTGCTGTAGATTATCAGTCCGCCGGCACCGTGGAATTTATTGCCGATGCCGATATGAACTTTTACTTTCTGGAAATGAATACCAGATTGCAGGTTGAGCACCCGGTGACTGAATTGGTCACTGGCCAAGATCTGGTTGAGTTAATGATTCGCGTGGCCGCTGGAGAGAAACTTCCCCTGGCTCAGGAAGATGTGACGCTGACCGGCTGGGCTATGGAATCTCGGGTCTATGCCGAAGATCCTTTCCGCAACTTTATGCCTTCCACGGGACGGCTGGTGCGCTATGCAGAACCTCAGGGTGAAGGCGTGCGTGTCGATAGCGGTGTCTTCGAAGGGGGCGAAGTATCGATGTTCTACGATCCAATGATCGCCAAACTAATCACCTATGGCGATGATCGCAAGCAGGCTGTTGAGCGCATGGTTGAGGCGTTGGATAACTACTATATTCGCGGCGTAAACCATAATATTAGTTTCCTCAATGCCCTGATGGTGCACCCGCGATTTGTCGAGGGACGCCTCACCACAAACTTTATTGCCGATGAATTCCCCGATGGCTTTAACGCTGATCTGGTAGTCCAGGATGATCCGGCAATTGCCTTGGTGGTAGCTGCTGCGGCTCATCAGTTACATCAGGAGCGCGGTAGTTTGTTGTCGGGCCAGCTTGCTGGCCATGAGCATGGTGCGGAAAATGATTGGGTAGTGATGGTGGCGGATCAGCAGACCCCAGTCAGTGTTGAACTAATCGACAGTGGTTACTGGGTTAGCCTAAATGATCAGGATTATGAGATCGAAACTGATTGGAGTCTTGGGCAGCCGTTGTTTCAAGCATCGATAAATGGCAAGCGGGTTTCAGTGCAGATTGAAACTACGGCCACTGGTTATAGACTGTTCTACCGCGGTGCCGAGATCAATGCTCGAGTGCTATCGCCGCGAGCAGCGGAGTTGAGTGCTCATATGCTCTATAAGCCCCCGGCGGATATGTCGAAGTTTTTGCTCTCGCCTATGCCTGGGCTGCTGGTTAAGCTAGCCGTTGTAGAGGGGCAAGAAGTGAAAGAGGGCGAAGAGCTGGCTGTGGTTGAGGCAATGAAAATGGAGAATAGCCTGCGTGCCATTCAAGATGGTATTGTGGGTAA
>JAFMBU010000031.1 GCA_017858295.1 Porticoccaceae bacterium
TTCTCTTTATCTTTCTTCAGTGACATGATTTTCCCTAATTCTTTACAGTAGTTCGTTAAGCTTTTGTGCCAGTATTTGATTCACTTGCTGGGGGTTAGCCTGGCCCTTTGAGGCTTGCATAATCTTGCCCATAAAGCCGCCGAGCTTTTTCTTGCGCTTGGCTTCGTCGGAATTGATGTAATCATCGACCATGGCTTGGTTGGCGGTTAGCACGTCGACAACCATTTTTTCCAGGGCGCCACTGTCTGAGACTTGTTTGAGTCCGCGGGTCTCAATAATGTCATCGGCACTGCCTTCGCCAGCCCACATGCCTTCAAACACTTCTTTGGCCATCTTGCCGCTGATGCTGTTATCGGCGATTCTAGCTACCAATCCTCCCAGCTGCTCTGCGCTGACGGGACTTTTGCCGATACTTAGATCTTGGCTGTTGAGACGCGCAGCCAGTTCACCCATGGTCCAGTTGGCTGTTAGTTTGGCGTTGTTGGACTTCTCTGCGGCAATTTCAAAATAGGCTGCCATAGGGGCGTCACTGCCAATCACTGCAGCGTCATAATCGGATAAACCATATTGCTCAATAAAGCGCGCCTGTCGGGCATCCGGCAGTTCTGGCAGATTGCGGCGTAGTTCTTCGATGGTTTCATCACTGACAATCACCGGCAATAGGTCAGGGCAGGGGAAGTAGCGGTAGTCATTGGCCTCTTCTTTGCTGCGCATCGACCGTGCAACTTTGGTATCACCGTTATACAGGCGGGTTTCCTGTTTAATCGTACCGCCATCTTCGATTAGATCGATCTGGCGCTCGACTTCTTTGGTGATCGCCTCTTCCATAAATTTGTAGGAGTTAAGGTTTTTGGTTTCGGTTCTGGTGCCCAGCTCAGTGGTGCCGGTGGGGCGCACGGAGACATTGACATCAAAGCGCATACTGCCCTGAGACATCTCGCCGTCACAGATACCGATAGAGGTGACAATACTGTGCAGTCTTTTGGCAAAGGCGATAGCTTCTTCGGCATTGCTCATATCTGGCTCGGAGACAATTTCGATCAGAGGTGTGCCGGCGCGATTGAGATCTATACCGGAGACGCCGTGGCGGAAGTCGCCCTCATGAAGTGACTTGCCAGCATCTTCTTCCAGATGAGCATGATGAATACGCACATTTTTAGTGCTGCCATCCGCCAGTTTGATTTCGACATTGCCGCGACCCACTATGGGTTTTTCCAACTGTGTGGTCTGGTAGCCTTTGGGAGAGTCGGGGTAGAAATAATTTTTGCGCTCGAAAGCGGACTCTTTGCCGATTT
Organism: Porticoccaceae bacterium; assembly: GCA_017858295.1. Classification (GTDB taxonomy): domain Bacteria; phylum Pseudomonadota; class Gammaproteobacteria; order Pseudomonadales; family Porticoccaceae; genus HTCC2207. The sequence continues at coordinate 1,296 of JAFMBU010000031.1, forward strand.
CTGCATCAATTGCCAAGCCAAACATCACTGCATAGTGCACTGCCTGTTTGTTGAGTACGGGCAAGGTGCCGGGCATGGCCAGATCAATGGCGCAGGCCTGAGTATTGGCTTCGGCACCGAATGAGGTGCTGGCGCCAGAAAAGATCTTGGTTTTGGTGGCCAGCTGCACATGCACTTCGAGGCCGATAACGGTTTCCCAACCTGAATAACTCATTAGGCAACTCCCTCTGGTGTGAGACTGTGCCACTGGGTGGCCCGCTGATACTGATGGGCGATATTTAACATGCGCGCTTCATCAAAGTAGTTGCCGATAATTTGTAGGCCAACGGGCTTTTCATCAACCATGCCGCAAGGCACTGACATGCCGGGTAGACCGGCCAGATTGGTGGCGATGGTATAGATATCTTCCAGGTACATGGCCACTGGGTCGTCGCCCTTGGAGCCAAATTTAAAGGCCGGTGATGGCGTGGTGGGACCCATAATTACGTCCACCTGTTCAAAGGCTTTTTCAAAATCTTGCTGTATCAGCTGCCGGACTTGCTGGGCTTTGCCATAGTAAGCCTCGTAGTAACCGGCTGACAGGCAGTAGGTGCCAATCAGGATGCGGCGCTTCACTTCGTCGCCAAAGCCTTCGGCTCTGGTGCGGGTGTACATATCATTGAGGTCTTTGGGGGCATCGCAGCGATAGCCGTAGCGAACGCCGTCAAAGCGTGACAAGTTAGCTGAGGCTTCGGCTGGGGCAATGACATAGTAGGCCGGTACCGACAAGCCTGTGTTGGGAAGGCTTATCTCGACGAGCTCGGCGCCCTGGGCTTCATACTCTGCTAGAGCGGCGCGCACGGCTTTCTCTGTGTCTGGATCCAATCCCTCGGAAAAATATTCTCTGGGTACACCAATTTTTAAACCTTTGATGTCGTCACCCAGAGTGGCGCTGTAATCCGGAACTTCACGATCTATGCAGGTGGAATCTTTGGCGTCATAGCTGGCCATGCAGTTGAGCAATATAGCGCAGTCTTCGGCAGTGCGAGCCATGGGGCCGCCCTGATCCAGACTTGAGGCAAAGGCGATCATGCCCCAGCGCGAGACCCGGCCATAGGTGGGTTTTAAACCGGTAATGCCACAGAGTGCTGCGGGTTGACGGATCGATCCGCCAGTATCAGTGGCAGTTGCCCCCGGGGCTAAGCGTGCGGCAACCGCTGCTGCAGAACCGCCGGAGGAGCCGCCGGGAACCGAGTCACTGGCCCAGGGATTTTTCACTGGTCCATAGAAACTAGTTTCATTGGAGGAGCCCATGGCGAACTCATCCATATTAGTTTTACCCAGGACCACAGCGCCGGCCTGTTCGAAATTTTCTACTACGGTGGCATTGTAGGGGGGGACAAAATTATCCAACATTTTCGAGCCACAGCTGGTGCGGACGCCATTGGTGCAGAAGATATCTTTGTGCAGTATGGGTACCCCACAGAGAGCTGGCGCATTGCCTGCGGCCAGTCGCTGGTCGGCAGCGGCAGCGGCTTTTAGGGCCTGATCTGCGGTCACCGTAATCACGGCATTGTAGTTGGCATCCAGCTTGGCGATACGTGCCAAGAAGTGTTGAGTTACCTCAACACTGGAAAATTCTTTGCCCTGCAGCCCTTTGACAAGCTCGGCGATAGTGAGGTTATGCATGAGGGACCTGTTTATTCTATGACTTTGGGCACAAGGAACAGCCCTTCTTCGGTATCTGGTGCGATTGCCTGCAGGGCTTCGCGCTGATTGATCTCGCTGACCTCATCTTCACGCAGGCGCTGAGTGGCTTTCATGGGGTGTGACATGGCCTCGACACCTTCGGTGTTTACAGCTTGCAGCTGATCTACCAGTTCGAGAACGCTGCTCAGACGCTGTGACACTTCAGTGATAGTGTCTTCGCCTATGGCGATGCGCGATAACGTGGCCAGTTTTTCGATTTCTTGTCGTTCGATACTCATTAAAATAATCCATCTGTCAGCAGTGGCTTATGGGAGCGGAGCCGCGCCTTTTAGAAAGGCCGTAAGGTACCATAAATGGTCTTGTCAGGTTAAGGGGGCTGGATTGATTAAAGGCTTATTTGACAGGCTTTTAGAGCAGTTTTTTACGAATCCGGCCAACTTCAGGCTAGATAGGCCCGAATGCCATAAAAATACCGCTATTCAGCCAGTGAGCACTTGCTCTACCAGTCCGCCGCTGTTAAATTTAGGCAATTATTTTGCAGCGATTTGCTGCTGGCGCAGAGGCTGAGCTTAAGCGGCCGAAATTACAGGAAAAATACCTAGATGTTTAAGAAACTCCGCGGCTTCTTCTCCAGTGATCTATCTATCGATCTCGGGACAGCAAACACTCTTATCTATGTTCGCGAAGAAGGAATTGTTCTTAATGAACCTTCGGTTGTTGCTATCCGCCAGCATCTAGGGCAAAAGATTATTGAAGCAGTGGGTGTTGATGCCAAGCGTATGCTGGGTCGTACACCGGGCAATATCACCGCTATTCGCCCACTGAAAGACGGAGTTATCGCTGATTTTCAGGTCACCGAGAAGATGCTTCAGCACTTTATTAAAAAGGTCCACGCCTCGAGCTTTGTTCCCCCTAGTCCCCGTGTTCTTATCTGTGTTCCCTGCATGGCCACGGAAGTGGAGAAGCGTGCCATTAAAGAGTCCGCCTATAGCGCCGGTGCTCGGGAAGTCTATCTAATTGAAGAGCCAATGGCTGCGGCGATCGGGGCTGGCATGCCGGTTGGCGAAGCGGTGGGTTCGATGGTTGTAGACATCGGTGGTGGCACCACCGAAATTGCCATTCTGTCTTTAAACGGTGTGGTGTTTTCTGATTCTGTACGCATTGGTGGCGATCGCTTTGATGAGTCAATTGTCAATTTTGTACGCCGCAAATACGGCAGCGTAATTGGTGACAGCACCGCTGAGCGTATCAAGATGGAAATCGGCGGAGCCTATCTGAGCAAAGAGGTTCGCGAAATTGATGTGCGCGGTCGCAACCTTGCCGAAGGTGTTCCGAAAAGCTTTACCCTGAATAGCGATGAGATTCTCGAGTCGTTGCAAGAGCCGTTGGCTGGCATTGTGCAAGCGGTAAAGCGCGTGCTCGAACAGTCGCCGCCAGAGCTGGCCTCGGACATTGCAGAGACCGGTATTGTCTTGACCGGCGGTGGTTCTATGTTACGTGATCTGGATCGTCTACTGACAGCTGAGACTGGACTTCCAGTTATTCTTGCTGAGGATCCACTCACCTGTGTTGCCCGGGGTGGTGGTGTGGCACTTGAAATGATGGATAGCAATAAATTAAATTCGTTAACTTTCTAAGGTTGTCAGTTGCCAGCAGCGTTTTAGCCCCTTAACCACTCAAGGGTTTTAGGTAGCTGCTTTTTCTGAGGTCTGTTTAATCGCTCAAGGATAGTTAGGGGAGGGTTTATGGCAAATGTATTTAACAGATCATCTACGCTCCTGAGAAAACTTCTTGCGGTTACTCTGCTCGCTGTCCTACTGATGATAGTGGATAATTTTACCCCCTGGTTCAAGCCTGCCTACAGCGCTGTCGATAATCTTGTCCGCCCACTCTACTGGATCGCCAATATCCCCCTGCGCGTGCAAGAGTGGAGTGCTAACAGCGTGACGCCGCGCTCGGAAATCGAAAGCGACAATTTGCGCCTCACTAAAGAGAGCCTTATCTATCATGGTCAGCTGCAGCGAATGTCTGACCTGGCTGCCGAAAATATGCGTCTGCGCCGCCTGCTAAATGCTACCGAGTTGCTTCAGGATAGCGTTTTAGTTACCGAGGTGATCGGCGTGTCGGCCAATCCTCTGCGCCATACCCTAACCATTGATCGCGGCACCACAGATGATGTGTTTGTCGGTCAGCCGCTGCTCGATGCCGAAGGTTTGATGGGGCAGATTATTGAGGTGCACAAGGGCCACAGCACAGCGCTATTAATTACTGATAGTAACCATGCGCTGCCAGTGCAGGTGCTGCGCAATGGTCTGCGCTCGATTGCCGAGGGCCGCGCTGACTACAACCGTTTAAACCTTAAATTTGTCTCGCCGACAGCAGATATTCGAGAGGGCGATAAATTGGTCAGCTCGGGTCTAGGTGGGCTTTACCCCGCGGGCTATCCAGTTGGTACGGTGCTGAGTATTGTCCGGAAGCCCGGCGATAACTTTCTTGAAATTGATATTGATCCCTCCGCTGAAATCGATCGCAGCCGCCATCTATTATTGCTTTATACCTCCCGGGACAGCTCTGCGGACGCGGTTGAATAATGGAATCTGACAATCGCGGCATCGCGGTTTGCCTGACGCTTATTCTTGCGGTGGTACTCAGTTTGATGCCCCTCAGTGGTGATTGGATTGTCTGGAAGCCGAATTTTCTTTTGCTTACAGTTATGGCTTGGATTATGCGCTGGCCCAATGGGCTGGGCATTATATTTGCCGCGTCGGTTGGACTACTGGCGGATCTGTTGCTGCGGACCAGTCCAGGTCATTCGATGATTGTCTTTGCTCTCTGCGCCGGGGCACTCTCATTGGTTAGCCGCTGGGCCAAGTACCTTTCGATGTTGCAGCGCACCATGTTGATGGCACTGATCATTACTCTGGTGGCGGTACTCGAGGCGAGCATTTTTATGGCTTATGGTCGTCCCTCGGGGATTGAGCACCTACCGATGAAAATTCTCCTGTCGATGCTCGTTTGGCCATTTATTGATCTCTTGATTGCGCGCTCGCAGCCTAGGCGAGGTTGACCTCTATGTCCGAGTCTGTCGCCGATCTTATTCTTGCCTCTGCTTCGCCGCGGCGCAGTGAACTGCTGCGCCAGATTGGAGTGCGCTTCACCATTTTGGCCGCCGATATAGATGAAGCAAGACTGGGGCAAGAGTCACCTGCCGACTATGTGTCAAGGCTGGCCCTTGAGAAAGCCCGGGCTGGATATAGCCGCCAAGAGCAAAATAGTAGCGGGGATAGAGCGCTGCCCAGCCTTGGTGCCGACACTATTGTAGTTTGTGACGGACAGATTTTTGGCAAGCCCAGAAACCAGGCAGATGCTGCTGCAATGCTAATGGCACTGTCTGGCAAAGTTCATACGGTGATGACAGCAGTCGCTGTTTCCCAGGGGCCGTGCTCTTCCAGCCGCCTGACAAAAACCCTAGTGCGTTTCCGCACAATTAGTCAATCGGAGTGTCAGACATATTGGCAAACCGGCGAGCCCCAAGGCAAAGCCGGTGGCTATGCAGTTCAGGGGTGTGGCGCGGTGTTTGTTGATCACCTTGAGGGTAGTTACAGCGGCGTGGTTGGCCTGCCATTGAATGAGACCGCCGAGCTACTCGGCGAATTTGGCATACCTGTATGGACATCGCAGCCCCCAGGCTAAAATTGAGAGCTTAGAATCGAGAGCTTAGAATCGAGAGCTTTAACCCAGTACAAAATGGAAAAACCATGAGCCAGGAACTGCTAGTCAATATTACGCCCATGGAAACTCGAGTGGCTCTAGTTGAGAACGGCGTGCCCCAGGAAATATTTGTCGAGCGCAACAACAAGCGCGGCCTAGTGGGCAATATCTATAAAGGCAAGGTGGTGCGAGTACTGCCCGGAATGCAAGCAGCATTTGTAGATATAGGCGAAGCGCGCACGGCTTTTTTACATATAGATGACCTGCTGCCGCGGAAAACTAAATTCAATGCCACGGATACCGGCGAGCCGGATATTCGCAAGCTGCTTCACGACGGTCAGCAAATTGCGGTACAGGTGATTAAGGATCCGGTGGGCACTAAAGGCGCACGCCTAACTGCACAACTCTCGGTGGCCTCCCACTATCTGGTGTATATGGTTGAAGGTAAGCACCTAGGTGTTTCTCAGCGCATCGAATCTGAGGAAGAGCGTGAGCGCTTAAAGCTTATGCTCGGTACTATTGTCGATGAAGTCACCGCGCAAGAGAATTCGAAAACCCCTCTCTCCGGGGGGTATATTCTGCGCACCGCCGCCGATGGGGTTGGGGAGCCGGAGCTGCGTAACACCGTGCGATTTTTGCGTCGCCTGTGGCAGGATATTCTACAGCGTAAAATTAACGCCAAGGCCCCTTGCTGTCTCTATGAAGATCTGCCTCTCTATAAGAGAGTGTTGCGGGATATGGTCGGAACTGAGGTGGAGAAAATTTCTGTTGATTCTCGAGAGGTCTTCGACAAGCTGACCCACTTCGGTAATAAATTTAATCCGGATATGGTGCGCTTGCTTGAACACTATCCTGGTGAGCGGCCACTGTTTTATATGTACGGTATCGAGGAAGAAATCACCAAGGCGCTGCAGCGTAAGGTGATGCTTAAGTCTGGTGGCCATATCGTTTTTGATCAGACCGAGGCTATGTCGACCATTGATGTGAACACCGGCGCCTTTGTCGGCCATCGCAATCTCGAAGAGACGATCTACAAAACCAACCTTGAGGCGGCTGTGGTGATTGCCCGGCAGATGCGTATGCGCAATCTCGGGGGCATTATCATTATCGACTTTATTGACATGCACAGCATTGAACATCGCCGTCAGGTTTTGCGGGCACTGGAAAAGGCCCTGGCGCGAGATCCGGTTAGAACAACAATTTCTGGTGTGACCGAACTCGGATTAGTGCAGACTACCCGCAAGCGCACCAGCCAAAGTCTCGGACAGATACTCTGCGAGGAGTGTCCCACCTGTTTTGGTCGCGGCTATGTTAAGTCTGCCGAGTCTATGAGCTATGAGATCCTGCGCGATATACTGCGCGCGGCGCGGGCCTACGAGTGTGACAGTCTGCGGGTATTGGCATCGGCACCGGTGATCGAGAGGTTAACTGACGAAGACTCCAGGCAGGTGGCGGATTTAGAACTATTTATTAATTGCACCATTCAGTTTAGGGTCGAGAGCCTCTATGCTCTTGAGCAGTTTGATATTATTCCAGTTTAAAGAACAGTGACTATGGCGAGTATGGGTACAGCATTTAAGACGTCGCTGCGTTGGCTATGGCTTACGCTCGCGCTGCTGATTATCGGTACGGTAATTCTCGTAGTGATTGGTCGCCAGACAATTGTCTATGTGGACAAGGTTCGCGAACCTGTCGAGCAGTTCCTAGCGGAACAGATTGGCCTGCAGGTGGAACTCGGAGAGCTGCGCGGTGAATGGCCGCGTTTGGTGCCGATTATTGAAATCGATAAGCTATCCATTGCTGCAGCTAATACTGCGGGTAGCGAAAGTCCGATGCTGCGTTTAGAGGGTGCCCGGGCCGATCTGGATTTATTTAATAGCCTGCTGCATGGATCGCCGATCTGGCGCGAGCTGGCAGTTGAAAAGTTAGCGCTTACTTTATTTGAAGATCAGAATGGACGATGGAGTTTAAAAGGTTTTAGCAGTTCAGGAGATACAGATTTAAGTTTGATTGTTGACCCTCTTTCCTACAGTCGGCTAATTCGTTTTGACGATGTGCAGACGAAATTGGAATTCTACTCTGGCAAACACATGGTTCTCAGCGCGCGCAATGTTGCCATGGAAAACGCCCAAGATTTCCACCGCGCTGAGCTCAGTGTGAGCCTGCTTGATGATGCCATGCCTCTAGGTGAACAGAGTGTTACCAGTGCAAGCCCAGCTTATTTACTGATCGAAGGACAGGGGGATTTAGCGGATATAGAGAGCTTGTCTGCGGAGGGTTATTTCCGTTTCGACGATTTTAATCTCTCCGAACCCCTAGCTGATCTAGTTCGTTCACTGATGCCTGAGCTGTTCGCCAATCTTCCCGATTTTAAAGCCAATGCACAGGGTGAGATCTGGGTTGCCCTGCATCCAGGAGGCGCAATAGATTTTGAAGGCAATCTTGCAGTGGGTGAAGTGCCTCTAAACTGGCTGGTGGATGTGCCGCCGGTTACTCAGATCAAAACCGATGTTACCGGCTGGTATACCCCGGGCTCGGATTGGGGAGCGCGACTACAGGGCTTTAGCTTTAGCTGGTCGGACACGGCCATCGAACCTCTTAATCTGGTATTTAATCAGCGCTTAGGCTCCCAGTGGCACGACTTTGATCTATCGGTAAATCATCTCGATTTAACGCTGATGTCGGAGTTACTCTATACCACTCGAATTGCTGATCAGAAAATTCTCGATATTGTCGACAGGTTGAAGCCTCGAGGAACGGTCGATGCCCTAACTCTGGGACACGATGAGATTGGCTACTACGCGTCGGCCAATCTTCAGGGGCTGGAAATTGCAGCTTGGGGAAAAGCACCTGGGGTCAAGGGCTTGGATGGCTATTTGGAGGTCTATGGCAGCCATGGACTGCTGTCAGTTGCTGACAATGACGGCTTCGAGGCGCTGTTTCCGACGGTTTACAAAAATTATCAAACTATCGAAAAAGCTCAGGGAACGATTAACTTTTCTTGGGATGAAGTCGGCGAGCAGCTGACTTTGCGCAGTAATGTGATGCGCGCCGAGGTGGATGCTGGCGTTGCGTCAATACTCTTCTCCATTGAGCAGCCGATTCCAGCCAAGGACAATCCGCCATCTGTCAGCCTGCTGATTGGTGGCCGTGATCTGGACGCTAAGCAACATAAAAAATATTTGCCCTACCGCATGCCGGGACAGCTGCGGAAATGGTTGGAAGAGTCGATTTTGGATGGCCATGTGGATGAGCTTGGTCTATTAATCCGCACCCAGCCACCACGACTGGATCCGTTGGCGAAGACTACTCAGTTGATGGTAAAAATGAGTGCTGCAGATATCGACTATGCCCCCGAGTGGACCGGTATTCGCGATGCTAAAACCCTGTTGCTAGGGGATGATATCTACACCGAGGCTGAGGTCTACTCAGGAACTGTTGGCGATATTTCTCTCAACGGCGCAACCGTTGTCTACAACAGAATCGGCCCCAATAAAGCTCCGGCCATAACTGTGGCCGCCGATGTGAAAGGCGATCTCAATGCGGCCATGACTCTGTTGACAGAGTCGCCACTGCAGGGTCGTCTCGGGGCATTAACAGGGTGGGACTACAGCGGCAAAATGACTAGCCAGTTGGATCTGTTGATTCCCCTGCCTACATTGACTGCAGCTCAGCCGGCAGCTGCTGGCACGGCCCTTGAGGCGCAATACAATGTCACTGCAATGGTAGAGGATGGTTCCCTGAGCATTCCCGGCGGACCAATTACTGTTGAGGGGATTAATGGCCCGTTAAATTTCTCTCTGGATAAGGGGCTTTATGGCGACGAAGTTAGCGCTAACTTTTGGCAGAGGCCCATTCTTGCCAAGCTCTTTAAAAGTGATGGAGAGCAGAAGATTGCTGTTACGGGCACACTGCTGCCTGAGAGTTTAAATCAGTTGGTAGATTTTCCCTGGCAGGAGGTGGTTAAGGGGGCGGTTACTTTTGACAGCTTGATCACAATTCCCGCGGCTGCTAATCAGCAGCCGGTGGCCCCTATAACGTTGCAGATAAACAGCCAGCTTCAGGGAGTTGAGCTGGTTCTTCCTCAACCGTTGGTGAAAACCGCGGCGGAATCGCAAAATCTCACTATGACGCTGTCATTTGCTCCAGAATTTGAGCGCCTACAGGGGACTCTTGCGGGGCGATCTGAGGGGCTAGGCCAAAATCCGGATCTCGATTTCGACCTGCGCTTTAATAAGGCAGGCCTAAGTGGTGCGGATATTCGTTATGACCGTGACCCAGAAGCACCGCAAAAAGGCATTGTGCGTGTGTCAGGCCATCTGCCAACAGCTGACTTTGCTCTCTGGCAACCACTGATTGGTCTGTTTCAGCGCTCTGAGTCCGCAACAAAAGCCAGCTGGATACCTATGTTTGATCTGCGCCTGGACCAGATAAATCTCGCGACACTGCAGTTACAGGATATTCAAGGCATAGCCTCTTTGCGCGATGGCATTCTGGATCTGAATTTCGTCACTGACTTGGCCGATGGTCAGTTGCTGATGTCGACGGCGGGTGCGGATCAGGTTCCGGTGCTCAATCTGACCCGTTTGTCGGTTCCCGGGGCATTGCTGGAAAAAAGTGTCAGTGAGTCCACTATAGATCCACGGCAGTTTATCGCTCTGGATTTCTCTGTGGATCGGCTGCAGATTGCCGAGGAGGAATGGGGCTCAATTGCGTTTGAGTTGCGTCCGGAAATCTCGGGAGCCGCTTTTAGTCAGATCAGAGGCGATCTCTTAGGGCTGCAGCCGGGTCTGTTTGATAACCAGCCAGCAACGGAGTTCTTCTGGGGCTTCGACGGCAGCGACTATGCCAGCCGCCTAGTGGGTCCAGTGGGTATTGGCAATATTGAACAGTTTCTCGGTCTCGGCCTGAATGTTCCAAAGGTTGTCGACAGCAAATCTGGACGCTTCATATTTGATCTTGCCTGGCAGGATCAACCATGGAATATCTCTCGGGATAATCTTACTGGTGAGTTTCAGGTTGAGTTAAAAGAGGGTAGTTTCTATCGCTCTACTGGCGGCGCAGGTGCGGCCCTAAAAATGGTAAGTCTGGTTAATTTCGCCAACTGGTTGCGTCGATTAAAACTGGATTTCTCTGATGTCACAGGGCAGAACCTCAGTTATGACAGTCTCAGCGGTACCTTAGAATTCAATCAGGGCGTGGCGAGATTTAAGCAGCCTCTGAGAATGGCTATGCCCTCTGGTCGCATGAGTATGGACGGCGAGTTTGATCTGCTCAACGAAGCGGTTGACGCCCGTCTGGTGGCGACCTTGCCTGTGGCGACGAATCTCCCCTGGGTAGTGGCGCTGTTGGGGGGGCTTCCGGCGGCGGCCGGAGTGTATGTGACCAGCAAACTCGTGGAAAAACAGGTTGATCGTCTGTCGAGCATTAGCTACACACTCGAGGGTCCCTGGGACGATGTTGAGGTGTCAGTGGATCGTATCTTTGCTGCGGATTTGAAGGACGCGAAGACTAAAGACTCCAAGGGGTCCAAAGCCGACCCAGAGGCAAAAAGAGTTCTCGAGAATGAGCAGTAATAAATCCTTTATCGCCGCAGCTGTCCAGTTGCGGCCGCAAGCATCCTTACAGCAGAATCTAGCTGCCGCAGAGACATTGATTAAACAGGCTGCCGAGGCTGGTAGTGAGCTGGTGGTGCTACCGGAAAATTTTGCCTATTTGGGTCGTAGTGATCTTGCTCAAGTGGGCCTGACAGAGCAGCACAATGGGCCAGTTTATGAGTTTCTTAAGCAGCAGGCCCAGCGACACAGCCTTTGGCTGGTGGGCGGCACTGTGCCGGTATGCGATGCCAATTCGGTTAAGCCCTTTGCCCGTTCATGGCTGTTTGATCCTCAGGGCAACCTTGCTCAGCACTACGACAAAATCCATCTGTTTGATGTGGACGTGCCGAAGTCCGCAGGTGAGGTTTTGCAGCGCGTGACATACCGAGAGTCGGACGATTATCGCAGTGCTACAGATGTGGTGGTTGCGGGGACTGAGCATTGTCGGTTGGGTATGAGTGTCTGCTATGACCTGCGCTTTGCCGAACTCTATCGCCAGTTAGCCGATGCCGATGCCCAGGTGGTTGCTGTGCCAGCGGCTTTTACGGCCGCCACAGGCCGCGATCACTGGGAGCTGTTATTGCGGGCGCGAGCGGTGGAAAACCAACTGTTTGTGATTGGCGCCAATATGGTTGATCGAGATCATGCGCGTCGCGGTCTGTGGGGCGGCAGTGCGATTATTGATCCCTGGGGGACGGTGTTGGCTCGGGTTGATGATGAGCCAGGGGTGGCGATTGCGGAGATTGATTTAGATCGGTTGGCGGAGATACGCAGTAAGATGCCAGTTGCCCAGCATCGCAAGTTGGGTGCTTGATTGG
>JAFMBU010000032.1 GCA_017858295.1 Porticoccaceae bacterium
CAGCCTAACTTATATAGAAGCTACAACAACAAAGGCCGTCGGATCGACGAGATTTTACCTTAGCAAAGGAATGTTAAATGAACTGGTACTTTTTACGCCACGGACAAATTAATTCGAACCTAAATAAAGTCTATTCAGGTCGCAGCGACGAGCCCCTAAATGCCCTGGGTCTTCAACAGGCTGCTCAGGCTGCCAAATTAGTTTCGCCTAAATCTATCGATTTAGTGATCTCCAGTCCTCTAGCCCGTGCGGGTCAGACGGCGACTATTGTGGCGTCGGCGAACAATATAAATGTCAGCTTTGACCCAGCTTTTAATGAAATGGTCTTTGGGCCCTGGGAGGGTTTGAGCGAAGCCCGAGTTAAACAGCAATACCCCTTGGAGTGGGCGCTGTGGAATTCTCAGCCTCACAAGTTAAAGTTGCAGGGCAGGGAGACTTTGGAAGAATTGCAGGCGCGGGTCATTGCTGGCATGCGCCATATAGAGGCGGAATCTGAGGGCAAGGCCAGTAATGTATTAGTTGTCAGTCATGTCGCGGTGATACGGGTTGTTGCGCTCTATGCTCGGGGCCTGCCGCTGGCAGACTATAAATCTATTGCGGTTGATAACTGCCAGCTTTTTCCTGTGTCGATTAGCGAAGAGGCATTGCAGGCTTCTCGAAAGCAGACGGTCTCTCTGGGCGTGTCCCTGTGAAGGCGGTTTTACTGATAGCCGGATTAGGCACGCGTCTACGTCCCCTTACCGATTCGATTCCCAAGTGTCTGTTGCCGATTAATGGGGTGCCGTTGTTAGCTATTTGGTTTGACAAGTTGCTCGCGGCGGGTGTCACGGAGGTCTTGATTAACACCCATTGGTTAGCGGGGCAGGTGGTTGATTTTGTTGCCCATTCAACGCCCCCGGGTTTAAAGGTGAGGGTTTACTATGAGCCTACTTTGCTGGGCAGTGCTGGGACGCTTGTTGCCAATCGAAGCTTTTGCAGTGACGGGCCATTTTTTATTATCTATGGCGATAATCTTTCTGATGTGGATCTGGCCGATCTTTATGCCGCGCATTTGAAACATCGGCCATTGCTAACTCTGGGTACTTTTGAAGCGGAGTTTCCCGAGCGCTGTGGGATCGCCAAAGTCGATTCCCGTGGGGTGGTACGGGGTTTTGTCGAGAAGCCCGAAAAGCCACGCTCAAATCGCGCTGCGGCGGGTATTTATGTGGCAGAACCCGAGGTCTTTGAGTACTTTCCCGAGCCTTCAGAATCATCTGTTCTGGATCTCGGTTTTGATGTGATTCCCAAGTTGGTCGGAAAAATGCGCAACTATCCGATTCAACAGCTAATCGATATAGGCACTCCAGAGAATTACCGTAAGGCCAACGGAGGCCTGAGTTGAGTATCACCAGTCGACCTTGTTCTGAGATGGCGGCAACGGATCGCACCTGCTGGAGTCTTTTGGGGTTGCCATTTGATCAAGTCGATGTGGATCAAGCCGTGGGGATTATTAACCAGGCGATTGCCACCAAGGCTAGGTGTTTTCTGTCGACGCCGAATTTAAATTTTATCGTTCAGGCGAAGCGGGATGACTCCTTTTATGAGTCGGTGATTTACAGTGATTTGGTGGTCGCCGATGGTATGCCGGTGATCTGGACGGCAAAACTGCTCGGCATTCCACTGCGCAGTCGTGTTGCAGGTTCGTCGCTATTTGAACGGCTGCAGAACACCCAGCGCGACAAACCCATCTCGGTATTCTTTTTTGGTGGCCAGGGCGATGTGGCACAAGAGGCTGCAGATAAGCTCAATGACACATCTGTCGGTATGGTCGCCTGTGGTGCTCTTAATCCTGGAACGGGTTCCGTTGAAAGCATGAGCAGCGATGAGATTATCGAGCAAATTAATGCTGCGAACCCGGACTTTTTAGTGGTGTCCCTGGGGGCGAAAAAAGGCCAGCAGTGGATTATGCATAATCGCGAGAGACTCAATGCTTCGGTGATTAGTCATCTTGGGGCGGTGGTTAATTTTGTCGGTGACACTGTTCAGCGGGCTCCCAAACGCTGGCAGAAGATGGGGTTGGAGTGGTTGTGGCGGATTGTCCAAGAGCCACTTTTGTGGAAGCGCTATTTTATTGATGGTCTCTGGTTTCTGCGGTTTATGGTCACACATGTCTTGCCCCTGGCGCTCTATCAGAAGTTGCTCCGGGGTCATGCAGATAAAAATCTGTTTATGGAGATTGTTAGCGATGCTGAGGGGGGTAGCGTCGAGATGCAGTTGGGGGGGGCGGCCACAGCGATGAATGGCGTGGTGCTAAGGTCTGGCTGTCGCAGGATACTGGAACAATTGCAGGCTATCCCTAGAGTTTCAATCAATTGCGCGGATTTGGACTATATTGATAGTTCCGCGCTGGGAACTCTGATGTTGTTAAAAGCGAATATTTTGCGTCGCGGAGGCGCATTAGGCCTGTTCCGGGTCAGCAGACGGATCCGCCGTCTGATGCATCTGCATGGTGTCGAAGGGTTTTTGTTGGAGTAACAGATGGTTTTTAAGGACGAAAATAGTACAAAAGCTCAATCTGAGCCCCAGAATAACCAGCCGTTAAATATGTCGCCGAAGCTGAGTGTAGCGCTGTTTGCCTTGGCTCTGGCGTTGAGTTTTTGGCTCTATTGGGATGGACTGGCGGAAGCTGTGTTGCGCTGGGAGCTACAAGAAGAGTATAGCCACGGCTATATTATCCCGCTGGTGTCCCTGTATATCCTCTGGGAGCGGCGCTTCCAGATTGCCGCCAGTTACCAGAGCTTTTCCTGGTGGGGGCTGCCGATTGTTGCTCTGGCACTGGCGGTTCTTTTTGTTGGTGAAATCAGTGCGCTGTATATGCTGATTCATTACTCCTTTATTTTATTGTTGCTCGGTCTGTCACTTGCCTTTTTGGGCTCGGCGACTCGTCACACCTGGGTACCCATTGCGCTGCTCGGTTTTGCTGTGCCCTTACCCTATTTTATTGAGGTCATACTGACTTCAAACCTGCAGCTGATCTCGTCGCAGTTGGGGGTTGAGATTATTCGCCTGTGCCGTATCCCGGTGTTTTTGAGTGGCAATATTATTGATTTGGGTAACTATCAGTTGCAGGTGGTCGAGGCCTGCAGTGGGCTGCGCTACCTGTTTCCGCTGATGAGTCTTGGCTTTATTGGTGCTTACCTCTATCAGGCGTCCCTGTGGAAAAAAGTCCTGCTATTTTTATCCACCGTGCCGATTACCATTTTTATGAACAGCCTGCGTATCGCTATTACCGGTCTTCTGGTGGATAACTGGGGCACGGAGATGGCTGAAGGGTTTTTACATGACTTCGAGGGTTGGCTGATCTTTATGGCCTGCGGTGGGTTGATGCTATTTTTGGTGCTGCTGATGGAGTTGTTTACGACGCGCCAGAGTATCCGTCAGGCATTTGCAGTGCCGGTTTCTGTTAGTGCCGATCAGTATGCTGCCAGTGGCACGAATCGCCTGAAATTGCCGCTGCCGGTTGCTGCGACTATTCCTCTGCTACTTGCTGCCTCGGTTGCTTTGATCTCGATTGAGTCCCGCGAAGATGAAAAGTCACTGGGAAAAACTAATCTGGCAACGTTTCCGCTGCAACTGGGTGAGTGGAGTGGTCAAGATGGCAGTATTGAAAATGAGGTTGCCGACAAGCTGGGCTTTACTGAATACGTGATGATCAATTATCACAACCCTGAGCAGCGCCCAATAAATTTTTATGTTGCCTATTATGCCTCCCAGCGCAAAGGGGTCTCACCCCATTCGCCAAAAGTTTGTATTCCCGGGGGTGGCTGGGAAATTGCTGAGTTTTCCCGTACCACAGTGGACCAAATACCAGTCAATCGGGTGTTAATTCGCAAGGGGCTGCAGGATCAGATTGTCTATTATTGGTTTGAGGAGCGCGGGGTTCCGATTGCCAATGAGTATATTAAAAAGTGGATGTTATTTAAGGATGCACTGTTTTTAAATCGTACCGATGGTTCGTTAATTAGAGTCACGACTCCGGTACTGCCTGATGAGAGCGTTTTGGACGCCGATCAGCGTGCACAAGAATTTATTCGCTCGAGTCGAAATCAATTGTTACAACTTTTGCCGGCTAAAAGCCTGGAGGGAACCCAATGAGCGCACAAGTGATAAGGATGCTTAGTCGATTTTTTATAGTCGGTGTTTTTTTACTGTCAATATCAGCCTGCAGCGGGTCTAAGGAGGAGGCCGCCAATCGCTATTTGAATAGCGGTATAGAGCTTTACACCGAGGGTGAGCTGTCGAAGGCCAATGTCGAGTTGCGCAATGCACTGCAAATCGACCCCAAGCTGGCCAGTGCCTATTATTATCTTGGCTTGATTGCTGAGTCGCAGCAAAACTGGAAGGCGCTGTTTAAAAATCTGTCAAAGGTTGAGCAGCTGGATTCCACTCATGTGCAGGCGAAAATAAAGCTCGCCTATCTATTTTTACTGGCTAAACAAGCGGACTCTGCTTTGGAAAAAGCAGACTTTATTCTTGCTCTGGATGCCGATAATGCTGAGGCCTATGCCATCAAGGCATCCGCCTATTTACAGAAAGAACTCTATGACGTGGCTATGGAATACATTGACAAAGCCACGGAGCAGAATGCTGAATCGGTTGAGATTGCCTCGATCAAAATCTCGATTCTACACAAGCAGGGCGAGACTGAGTCAGCTCTGGCGATGCTCTCAGATTTGATTGAGCGCGAAGATGACGACTTGCATTTATTGCTACTGCGCACAGAGATCAATCAGGAAATCAATGATGTTGCTGCAATGGAGGCGGACTATCGCACCCTGATTAGCAATAATCGCGATGAGAAGGCCTTTTACCTGAAATTGGCGAAATTGCTCAATGACAGCGCGCGCATTGACGCGGCAGCCAAGGTGTTGGAAGACTATTTACGACGCAATAGCAGTGATACTGAAGTGCGCATGGTGATTGTCGATTTACTCTCCAGTAAAGACATCATGGCCGGTGATGAGTTACTCGATCACTATATTGCCAGAGACCCTAAAAACGCTGAGTTGCGCTTCTTTCGTATAGATAGATTGATGGCCAAGGGCAGCACTGCGGGAGCACTTGTGGAGCTGGAAAACATCATCAGTGGAAATTTTGAGGATCAGCATCTGTTTCGCGCCAAGGCCTTCAAAGCTGATTTGCAGCTCCGCGCTGGACAACAGGACAGGGCGCTGCAATTAGTTAATGAGGTACTCAGTATCGACAGGCATTTTGAGCCAGCGCTTTTGGTGCGTGCCCGCTATCATCTAGTGGCTGAGGATATAGAGGCTGTGGTCAGTGATCTGCGTACTGTATTGCGCAACAACCCTGAATCTGAGCCGGCGCTAGTGATGTTGGCCAATGCCTATCTGTCATCGGGATCCAGTCAGTTGGCGGATGATACTTTTCGCAAGGTGCTAGATATCAATCCGGGCAACGTCCAAGCGGCGGTGCCAGTTATCCAAAGCCTTCTCGAGAAAAAGGATATAGATCGCTCGGAACGACTGATTGAAAATGCGCTGTTGCGCTCTCCTGACAACGATATTTTGCTGTCGATTTTGGCGCAAATTAAATTGTCTAAGCAGGATTTTGAAGGCTCGAAAAAAATCGTTTCGCGAATCGACAAAATTGGTCGCAATCCAGCCTTCAGTCATTATCTGTCGGGACGCTCACTGCAGGCTCAAGGAGACTATAAAGGGGCCTTGGAAGACTATCGCCAGGCTTTGGCCATTAATCCTGAATTGGGTCGCGCCCTAGAGGGGTTGACCACTTCCTACCTTCGTTTGGACCAGGCAACCAAGTTACTGGGCTACCTGGAAGAGTTTAGAGCTAAGAATCCTAACAATATGATGGCGCTGTCGATTATGGCCTCGATCCACAGTAAGCGCGGTGACCGAGACACTGCTCGGCAATTATTGCAGCAGGGCTTAGAGCAGGATGCCAAGTGGGTTAATGGCTACACTGCACTGGCGGCCAATTATCGGGCTGCAGGTGATCCTGAAGCGGCAGTAGGCAGCCTTGAGCTTGGCCTCAAAGCGCTACCTGAGAGTAATCTGTTAAAGATATTGTTGGCGTCTGCCTATGAGAAGCTCGACAACAAAGACCGGGCAGTGCAGCTCTATGAAGAGGTGCTCAAGGCTAATCCCGATCATCAGGCGGTGATTAATAATCTTGCCAGCCTGCTCACTGATGCCTATCCATCCAAAGAAAATATTCGTCGTGCGGTGAAGCTCACAGAACGCTTTGCCGATTCAGAGCAACCTTATTTCGTTGATACCTATGCTTGGGCGCTGGTTAAGTCTGGTCTGCCTGAGGTGGCTGAGCCACTGTTTGAGAAGGTGATCAAAATAGCGCCATCGGTAGCGGTGTTTCACTATCACCGCGGGGTTGGACTAAGCCTAGTAGGACTTGGTGATGAAGCTCGGCAATCACTACTCCGAGCCAGAGATCTGGCGTCATCGGATGCTGTGTTACAGGCTCAAATAGCCGTTGCTCTAGATAATTTATAAGGCATATATTGAATACCTAGTCATAGGTATAGCTGTTTTAATCTGAGCAATCATACATTAATGAATAGTTTGAGGTTGTTTGTTTTATGATTAGGTACTATATTTAGACGACGCTATGGAATAGCTGAAGTCAAATACTCAGGGACGTGAAGACAAGGAATAAAAAGATGCACGTTCTCATAGTTGATGATCACGCTTTTGTATGCGTTGGATTAAAAGCGACACTGCTCGATGAATACAAGGGCATTGACGTCACCACCACAGACCACGGCGATACAGCACTGACAATTCTTGCTAAGGACATAATCGACCTGGTTATTGTCGATCTGTTTATGCCTGGAGCAGGAGGTGGTTTTAACTTTATCGCCATGCTTTGTGAAAGCTATCCCAACCTTCCTGTGATTGTTCTCTCCGCTTCTGAAAATCCTGCCCATATTCGTAAATGTCTGGATTTTGGCGCTATCGGATTTGTTACAAAATCTGCTCCCAAAGATGCTTTGTTTGAGGCTATATCACGTGCATTGAAGGGCGAAAAATATGTCCCAGACTCTCTCCGCGAAGCCATGCCCGATGTGGCGAAAGTGATAGATGAGGTCGATTCGGGAGCCGACGCGGGGATTATCTCTGGACTGATGACCAAACGGCAGATGGATATCTTGCGCCACATCACTCAGGGTCGCTCAAATAAACAGATCGCACGAGATTTAGACCTGTCTGAAAATACGGTGAAAGTCCATGTCAGCGCCATGTTGCGCGCACTGGGTTTAGCTAATCGGACTCAGGCCGGTATTTTGGGCCAAAAACTGGGTCTTGATGAAAGTGCCGACGCCAACAATTAAGTAATAACAAGCACAATATGAGTTTCCTATGTCCACCTCTCTTAGAAATAGCTCTCTATTCATTGCTGTAAGATCGATGTGCCTGGTTCTGCCAGTCTCTTTAGCGTTTAGTGCAGTTGAGGCTCTATCAGCAGAGGCTTCAGCTCTGCTCAGTGAAGCCGTGCTCACCGAAGCTGACTTTCTTGCCGAAATCCCCGTTGCCCGTGGTCCCACTCATATGGACCAGACGTTGGCACAAACACCTGCATCAGTCACCATCCTTGACCGTCGGACGATTGAAGCTTCTGCCGCGCTTGGGGTGATAGATCTATTTCGCTTAGTGCCGGGTTTTCAAACCTATTTTGTCGATGGCAGCAGAATGGGGACTACCTACCATGCGCTGGGTGATGAGTATCCACGACGTCTTGAGGTAAAAGTCGATGGACGATCGGTCTATGAGTCGCTATTTTCAGCAGTTGATTGGTCTGCATTAGGCGTGACGTTGGATGATATTGAGTATGTCGAAATTGTTCGCGGTGCCAATGCCTCGGCTGACGGCAGTAACGCGTTTTTGGCATCGATTAATATTGTCACTAAATCACCTTTGGTGGACAGTGGCTGGATGATCAATTCTCAGCTGGGCAGCGGTTATATTCGCAATGCTAACCTGGCCTACACTGGCACCCTTGGTCCAGTAAGCCATCGCACCACCCTGAGTTTTCGCAGCAACGATGGTTTTGATGATTATTTCGGTCAAGGGCAGTCGATTAACATCGATGATAGCTCAGAGAATGTCAGTGCCACATTTAGGGGTTTGTGGACTCCCAATGCCCGAGATAGCCTTGAATTTCAAGCTGGTATCAGTGACAGTAATTTGGGCATAGGTGAGCGGGACTATATTAAACGCAACCTCTCCAGCAAATACCAATATGTGAACTGGAACCGCTTAATGGCCAGTGGCAGCAGGTTGCAGATGCTGCTCTATCACAATGACGTGAATGTAACTGATGAGGTGACGCCATTATTTATATCTCAGGCTCTGGGGGTTCCGGATACCTCATCTGACTGGCCGCTTCCCGGCCTAGCGGATAAGTTGGTGATCGACGAGAGTGATCAGGCTGAGTCTGAACGCTGGGATCTTGAGCTGCGCAGCATAGCGAATCCTCTGGAGAGCCTTCGCGCGGTGACCGGTATCGCGGTGCGTCACGATAGAGTGAAAGGCCAAGAGCTGTTTGATAGATCTGATTCGCTAAGCGAAACATCGCACCGAGCCTACACTAACCTTGAGTGGAGCAGTTCTGATCAATTGGTTTTCAATGGCGGTCTGATCTTTGAAAAAAAAGGCAGTGCCGACAGCTATTTCTCTTATCGCCTGGCGAGCAACTATCAGTTGCATCCTGAGCATGTTGTCCGCGTCGCATTTAACCGCAGTTTTCGATCGCCTACGCTCTTAGAAAATCAACAAAATCAGGTTATTCGTTACAACGAGAATATTATTCTCGATGCCAGTGTTATCTCAGATTCCGATATCAATAATGAGCGCCTTAGAAGCGTTGAAGTTGGCTATGCAGGTTATCTATTTGATCGCAGGGTGAGTTTTGATATGCGACTTTTTCGTGAGCAGCTAACTGATGTTATCAATGAGCGTCGCTCTGGTTATCCGGACCTAGACAATTTTGTCAATATTCGCGACAACACTGACACTTTTAATGTAGATGGGGTTGAGATCCAGACCGAATATAAACCCAATAATCGTTTTTTGTTGCGCGCCCATTACAGCTACTCAGATATTGACGGAGAGACAATTTATACCTCGCCGCCAGAACTTGAAATCCGCGATCTCGGTGTTTACAGCCTCAAGCATGGCGCAGGCCTGCTTGCTAGCTATGCCTTTGATAATAATGTCACGCTGAGCTCAATGGCCTCTTACAGTTCGGCAACAAAACATTATCGTGGCACTGCCGCAGAAAACCATACGCGCATCGATCTTAAGGCTCTTAAACGCTGGAATATTAATAACTCGAATATTGATCTGTCATTGACTGTACAAAATGCCGGCGAGCCCTATAGCGAGTTTTATTTTTTCAATCAATTCAAAACCCAATATGTCTTGGGGTTGAAGGTTTCAATGCCTTAGCGATTTCCTGTAAAAAACATTAGGTGTGAGGTCAGGGTCGCTGAAAATTCAAGGGAATCATTGAGTGAGAGATGAGAAGTAACATGTCGCAGAGTAAAAAGTATCGTGGAGGTCGGCCAAATCCAGTTTGGCTCCTGCCTGTGCTTTTTACTGTGACAATGATGTGCAGTGCGGTTGTAGCTGCAGATCCGGTTAATTTGTTCTTCTTGGTCAGTAAGCCCACTACAGACTATCTGGAGGTTCTTGCGACTGTCCAAGACAACTTAACGGAAACGTTTCCTGGCAAGTATAGTTACACCGTTGAGTTTGCCTCTGAGAAGACAAACTCCAACGCTGCCGAGTCCAACACTCTTGGCTCTAAAGCTCTTGAATTTGAAGCAGTCGCCGCGGCCAGTCCAATTGCGGCTGCCGACTTTATTATCACCATTGGCACAGTTGCCGCCGACAGGGCTTATCAAGCTCAACCTAAGGTGCCGATGATCAGTGTTCTGATAACCGATAATGCTTTTTCTGTATTGGCTAGCAAGCATTATGGGTCAGTGGATCAAGCTTTCAGGAATCAGGTGTCAGCTATCTGTATAGATCAGCCCACCGATCGCAGTATTCGTCTGGCGAAATTATTGCTGCCCGAGGCGAAAACAGTCGGCGTTATGCTTGGACTGTCTTCTGTTGAGCGGCGAGAGGAATTGGCCGCCGATATTCA
Organism: Porticoccaceae bacterium; assembly: GCA_017858295.1. Lineage (GTDB taxonomy): Bacteria > Pseudomonadota > Gammaproteobacteria > Pseudomonadales > Porticoccaceae > HTCC2207. The sequence goes on from JAFMBU010000032.1 coordinate 10,186, forward strand.
GGCTGCGGGCTTGCAAGCAGAGTTTGTCACGATTGGTAGCAACGACAATCCAATCAATAAAATCGAGCCGCTGATGCGCAATGCCGATGTATTTATCCCTGTGCCTGATACTCGCCTAATCAACATTGCAACGGCGAAATGGATATTGCACCTGAGCTATAGATATAAAGTACCGGTTATCGCCTTCTCTCGAACCTACGCAAAAGCTGGAGCACTGGCTGCGATCTATTCATCGCCGCACAATGTGGCGCTGCAGACTGCTGAATGGATTGCTGATAGGGCAGTCTCTAAAGCCATTTCAGGTCAAGCCTATCCACCAAAATACTATTCCATGGACTTTAATTATTCGGTGGCGGCCAGTCTAAATGTGGCAATCAAGAGTGATCAGTTTTACCGTGAGCAGATGCACAAGGAGGCTCAATAGGTGACCGCAAAAAAACAATTTTCAAGTATTCACTCGCGACTGTTGATCACCTCGTTATTTCCTCTGACATTGCTCTGCATTGTCTTGGCGAGTTATATGATTGGCAGTCAACGCACTGTGCTTCTGACTAATCTTCACAACACTGGCTCTGTTGCTGCACAGCAGATCTCCTCCAATGCCGAATTCGCGCTCTATTCTAACAATCAGAAAATGCTTAGAGATCTCGGTGAGTCGGTGCTTGATATTCCGGCAGTTAATGGTTTGCTTTTTTACAATGCCAGCCAAGACACCAGTGTCGCTATCGGCGAACTAGATTCGGATATGGTCACTGGCCCTCAAAATTACGAGTTTGGCAAGCCAGTTTATCGGGATCACAACTGGTACTTTTACTCGCGAGTGACACTGACGCCGCCGGCTCTCGAGGACTATGACGAAGGTGAACAGCCAGATGCTGATGTTTTAGGCTGGGTGGTTGTTTCACTGACTGACAAAATACTCGAAGAACAGTATCGCGAAGGTATTTTTGCCATCGTGCTGGTCTCCACTCTCGGGTTGTTGATGGCGGCCTGGTTATCCATGAGAATTGGGCGAAGTATTTCTCGCCCGGTGGAAATACTCACCGGTATTGTTGAGACTATGGAGGCGGGTAGTCTCAATAACCTAGCGGTGGAAGCTGGGCCTGCGGAAGTGCGCAAGCTAGCGTCGGGCATCAATCAGTTGGCGACCACTGTTCGACAGTCTAATGTGCGTATGCAAAGTGAGGTAGCCCGTGCAACCGCACAGCTGCAGATAACCCTGATCGAGCTCGAAGAAGCCATGGAAGCTCAGGATCAGTTCCTCGCCAGAATGAGTCATGAACTGCGTACACCACTGACCGCAGTCATTGGCTTTTCTAAATTGCTCTCGATCGAGACCGACACAGAAAAGCGCGATGAGAATCTGCGTATTATCAATATGTCATCGAATATGCTGCTGACTATGATTGATGATATTCTCGAGTTTTCCAAGGCCCGGGTGGGTGGGTTTACCCTAGAGAAGGTTTCCTTTTATATCGAGTCTTGGATTGCCGACCTGATGTCCATTCAACGTCAGCGAGCGCAAGAAAAAGGCCTGACCTTGAGTTATTCAATTGATGAGGCCATTCCTCAAGCCTTGGTCGGCGATCCGGTGCGCTTTACTCAAGTGATCAGCAACCTTTTAAGCAACGCGATCAAGTTTACCGATAGCGGAACTATCAGTGTCGATATTCGCTGTCTTAGCAATCTAGATGACAAGGTCACATTGGAGTGCTCGGTTACGGATACAGGCAAAGGCATTGAAGAGCACAAAATCCCGACCCTTTTCGATCCATTCTCTCAGGAAGATACATCGATAAACCGACGCTTTGGCGGGGCCGGATTGGGTCTGTCTATCTGTAAAAACCTGGTTCAGGCAATGGGCGGTCAGATAAAAGTTCAGAGTAAGGTTGATCAAGGTTCGGTTTTCTCGTTTACCTGCAAGCTGACGGCAAATACGGCTCCGAATGCCGGGGCGTTGGTTGGTGCATCGACCAGCAGAGTATCTCCTGAGGAGGTATTAACTGGGATGACGATTTTGGTTGCCGAAGATAACGCTTTCAATCAGAAGTTGATTGTTCGTTTGCTCACAGGCTATGGGGCAAATTGCTTGACGGCCAACAATGGCCAAGAGGCGATCGAAATCGCCAGTGAGCTGCATGTGGACGCAATTCTGATGGATATTCATATGCCGATTGTCGACGGTGTTGCCGCCAGCGAGACGATCATTCAGCAGTCAGGGGAGAGCCCGCCGATTATTGCATTGACTGCCGATGTCACCATGGTTGAGCGCGAGAGGATCACGCAGGCTGGTGCGGCAATGCTGCTGCTCAAACCAGTCAATGAGCGCGAACTGATCGACAGTTTGACTCAAGTTGTAGCCAATTCTTCAGATACTCTGACGTCGAAGGGGGCAGGGCTACTTTCAACAGCGGTACCTGTGGAAGAGTTGAAAAAGGCGCTTTATCAAAGTCTCGACAAGCTTGATGAGCAACTGAAGAACAACCAAAACGGTAGCTTGCGCGAAATAGTCCACGACCTTATGGGCCTTTCTGGCCTCTATGGCATGGCCGAGTTAAGAGAGATGGTATTGGCCTTCAGAGCTGATTATGGCTCTTTAGATGCACAGAAGAACCTTATGCGGGTGAAGCAAATTCGCCAGCATATTGACGATTTCCTCGGACCTTGATGTGAGCTCCTATAATCCCTTAGATCAAAAACTAATCCTTTCGTACTAGTTCGTCAGTGTAATTTTCTTTTGTAAATCACAGGCCTATTATAGAACCCTGTATTGGCTCCCTAGCATGATGCGTACAAAGGGATGGTAGTGGTGAAAAGATTACAGTCCTACACTGCTTTTTATACAGACGGCGCTAATAAGCAGGATGCTTGAGGCAT
>JAFMBU010000033.1 GCA_017858295.1 Porticoccaceae bacterium
GATAAATGTGGAAGGTACACCAAGGTCATTTCCTTGGCACTGTTGCTAACCTCAATAACCTTTTGTGTGGTGTCCGAAAAAGTCGTCGCGCCTTCACCAACAATTAGGAAATTATTAATATTTGAGGACACATTAGTCCAGACACCCAATTGGTTATCGCCAGCTCCAAAGGTGCCCTTTTCACCGCCATTTGGATGAAGTGTGCGGACCTCTAAATTTCCACTGTATGCCTTAAAGTAAATATAAGGTGAGCCATGTACAAAGGTGGCCTCCATAACCTCTGTGTCACCACTTTTCCACAAAACTGTTACAGAACCGGCACTGTGGTCCTTGGCATAAGCATCTAAATTGGCGTAGTCAGAATTGCCGATGGCTATACCGTCGAATACCTCAGCCGCGTGATCTGGAATAGGATAGTGAAAGTTGTTCTCTCCATCAATTCTGCTTCCAGAGGGAATACCCGCAACGCGAACCCCTTTGTCGGTAACCCGAGCAATAATCGGATCTGGGGTAATATAGGCGGCGTCAGCTGCATCGCCTACAGTCATTTCACCAAGGAATGACACCGAACCCCACCACTTATGCGTTTGCGTGGGTTTTTCAGCAGCAGGACCAGCCAAATTAGGATACAGCTTAGTCACTATACCCGTTGGAATTCCGCTGCCCTGATTACAACCCTGAATCTGAATTTCGTACTGGTTGGATATGACGCCCGCGTTTTCTACCCAATAACCAAAATCATCCTTACAGCGATGACTGGAGGTGTATAGGGTATCCCCTATAGTGCCAGCACCATAGGAGATGAGACTATACTCTGTGGGCCCTTCAATGCCGCCACCTCCCCCAGTAGGTGGCGTAGCGCCACTGGCAATACCGTTAAAACGGACATTATCAATTTGATAAACCAGACTAGGCCCGTTGGCAGCCGCAGGGAAAAATACCATTGGCGCAGTGACAGCTGAGAGATTCAATGCACCGCTAGCAGTCAGTGACGACACTGGAAAATCAATTGTCTGCCAATCGCTACTGGCCACTATGCCTGGAACCTGTAACTCACCAGAATTAGCGCCACCACTTTCAACTTTGAGGAAAAATCCACCAGCCAAAGCATTGGCGGCATTGACCAACTTAATATCGAAGGAGAGACTTCCTGCGGCATAGTCACTGAGGTCAACAGCAGCTGTGGGTCCCACTACTAGGCCAGCATGACCGGCATTGGATGTGTAACTGACTTGCAATACATCGCCGCGATCAGCATCAGTAACCACTTTCCAGTCGACGCTATCACAGTTGGTTCCTGTGCAGTTGGCGTCGGCATCGCTATAACCCAGATTGCCATCAAAAAATGACAGCTGCGCATCGCCACCCCAGATTGCATCGACCACACCATCGTTGAGGATAAAGGTGTCGTCAGTGGTGGGCTCTGGCTCGACCTCAACTGCCGTTACTGTAACTGTTCGGGTTGTGCTCTCAGTGTTGCCCGCTGCATCCACTGCGGTATAAGTGAGGGTATAAACACCTGCATCTGCTCCAACAGTGCCGCTGATCACTACATCTACTGGGCCATCTACCGCATCCACGGCCGTGGCATTAGCTTCAGTGTATACCGCGCCCTGCTCAATACTCAGGCTAGCGTCACCATTTAAGGTGATTACTGGCTTGGTGGTATCGGGCTCCGAAGTTCCAGAATCAGGAGTGGCAGGAGGTGTAACTGGGGCGCTGGAACCTGAACCACCACCGCAAGCCTGCAGGGTCAGGGAAGTTAATAAAATCGCCAGCGATACAAATTTTGTTGAATAGAGCACGTAAAACCCTCTTAATTATTAAGTTACTTTTTCAGTAATCTTTTAGGAAAGTACGTAGTCTGACAGAGTAGAACTACTTAGCGGTTCATCTTGCGATAACGAAGACGTTTTTTGCGACGATAAGGGCTGAACGACTTGCAGAAAGAGAGAGAGAGAGTGAAGGCGAAGCGGTAAGAAAAATAATAGGCTGAATAAGCCACTAATAAATCACAAGCGGAAGCCGAAAGCTCCACTCCAAAACCAGTTAAAAAGCTAGTTGAAGAACCAATTAAAGAGCAGTAAAAAGGCCCCGATTAAGGGACCTTTTTTTAGGTTGATAGTTTTTATTGATTAGACGGGCGTTTTAAAAGCTCCACTTCACATCAAGTGCCACCATCGTGCCCGGCTGCTCTTCATGAGTGACCACCGCATTTTGGGTAATCTCAATTTTTTCATCGAGCAGGTTTTTAAGCTTAAACTTCACCGTAAACTGTTCTGTAGGATAGAAAAAATAGGTCGCATCCAAAGAGTTAAACGGCTGTTCATAGGCATCCGGTGAGCCGTTACGTCCGGCAAAATACAGTCGCTCACCAAAGACGTTATAGATCAACATGGCACTGTGCTTGCCATCTTCTGAGTCATAACCCAATTGCATGTTAACCGCATAATCAGACGCTCCAGCCATGGGTCGAGTCGCATTAGTCGGCGCATCGGCAAATTCCCCAGCGGTGAGCTCGGAGTCGAGCAGGGTCATATTGCCGGCGACAAAGAAGGATTCAAAACGACTACCGACAAAGCCCAAACCTTTCAAGCCCTCAAGTTCTAGACCATAGACAGTAGAACTTTCAGCATTGACAATTTCTGTGGCTAACGCCTCTTCAAAGGCTGCTGCCTCAAAGAATTCAATCGGATCTTGAATATCTTTATAGAACAGCGACGCGGTAAAGTTGTCCCCATTGGAGAAGAACCATTCAGCGCGCAGATCATAGTTGGTGACTGTGGCTGGAGTCACATTGGCATTACCACTGACGCGCGCGCCGGTGATCGGGTCGAGATAACTTGAGGGGGTAATCTCACGCAGATCTGGACGCACCAGAGTTTCACTATAGCCAAAGCGCAACTGGAAATCTTCAGCCCAGAAATCGGGTTTGATGTAAGTTACAGAGACAGAGGGATAAAAATCATCTTCTTTAAACACGGAATTCAATAGCGAGGTTTCGCTACAGCTTATCTGACAACCTTCAAATTTCAGAGGATTCCAGGGAATACCCACTTGATTGTAGTCTTCCCAACGGGCTCCAAGTATCAATCTCCAGGTCTCATCGTAGAGCAGGTCAATGGTGCCGTAGGCAGAGGTATTAGTCAGGGCTGCCAGGTAGCTTTCACCATTGCTGCCGATCACTGCAACATTAAAACCGTTGCCTGCATCAATAATATTGGCATCACTGAAAATCTCCGAGACGGTACCGATTGCGCTCTGGGCAACAGCGGTGTCATCTGTGCCCAAGCCAAACTGTAACTGCTCGTAGCTGCGGGTTTTCTGTGAATAGCGATAGCCGCCAGTTAAAGTTACATCGCCAAATGACATCATCAGTGGCAACTTGACGTCATAGCCATAGCTCTCGACATCATCATTGAGATCGGTAAAACGAAAGTCAGCTGCCGAGGCTGAGGCCTGGAGGTTCTGTGCACTCACCTCTGCACTAGTTGAATCAACGGCGGTTTTGAACAAAATATTGGTTTGATTTGGAATATCTGTGCGCGATGTTGCGTCAGAATAGAACCAATCGAAGGTCAATTCATCCAGCCACTCAAAATTATCGAAGCCGATCAGATCTCGAGTAATACCGCCAAAGCGATGAAAACCGCGGATTTGATTAACGCTCAGATTGCGCTCTTCAAAGCGCGTTTTGTACTGACGAAAACCCTGGCCATCGCTGAGAGGAAAGCTGGAAGTGTGGCTGTCGGTAATCGAGGCTTTATCATCGGTATTACGCAAAAAGATACTGGTGGTCTCGATGCGGTGGTCGTCATACCAGCGCCAGCCGAAGTTTGCATTACCTGTCATATTAACGCTGTAAGTCGACTCTTTTTTGGCGGCAAAAATATCTTCTGGATCACCAAATGAGCGATCGATTGAATCTTTATTGGCCCACTCACTGCCGTAGACTCCACCGAGCATAAAGCCCAGCTCCATACCGTTATCTAAATAAAAATTGTTACCAATGTTGCTTTCGATGCTGCCATTTATGTCGTCAGCCTGCTCGCTGATATCGACATTGCGATTTAGGTGCAGTGCTAGGTTTCGATTGATCGCTTCAGCATCGGCTAGGGTTTTGGTGCCGTCACCGAGATTGATACGGTTGAGTATATTAATCGCGCCCAGTGAGCCGCCATACATATTGACCGCGGACATAAGCTCGCTCGAGAGACTGCGCGTGCCATCGTCTGTTCCCAAGCTGTCATCGCTACCGCCACTGTAAGAGAGCACATCGCCCTGGGTATCGATATTTTGTTTGGAGCCCACTTCTACGGTGAACATAAACTGGTCTGGGATACTGCGTGTACGTATATCAATTAGGCCGCCGCTAAAAGCTGCTGGCATTTCTGCGGAGTAACTTTTTTTCACGGCGATGGATTTCAAAATTGATGTTGGAAAAATATCCAGAGGAATCACATTTCGAGTCAAGTCCGGTGATGGGATCACCGCGCCATTTAACAATGAGTTGGAGTAGCGTTCACCCAGCCCACGAATAAACACGAACTTGTCGTCCACCAGGGTGACACCAGGTACTCGTCGCAGGGCCGATGCCACAGTGGAGTCACCAATACGGCCAATGGTTTCGGCATCAATAATGTCGGCGACCACAGCACTTTCCAGACGTTCGACGATAACATCATCGGCGGCGCTTTTTAGTTTTGCAAAGACGACTACTTCTTCGAGCACTGGTTCATCGGCAATACTTTTCATTTGTGCGAATACAGATCCGCTCATGCCCAATAGGCTGAGGGCGATGATCTGTGCGCTGAGTAATTTAATTTTATATATCATATCTGGACCTATAGCATGTGCCATTGAGGGCATTGGGATTGAACGCTTTTGGTATTAAAAGCATCTGAACTTGAAGCTAGCTAAAGTTGAAAAGGGCACCGCATCGCGGCACCCTTTGTCATACAACTCGATCATTCTTCAGGTCTTACTCGAACCATAATGGTTGAGCGCGGCTGCCTTCATGCAAGCCATAAGTCCAGCCAACAGTCCAGTCGTTGTCAGCTGAAACTGCGCCGATAATGGATGAATCAACAGGTGTCGGAATGGTCTCTGTACCCACAACCATGTCGGCTACAGGAACTGAGTAGAAGCCATTGAGAATAACCAGATCAGCATTGCTAGTGGCAGTTGGATCGTCGCCAGATTCAGCTGTTTGGTAGAGCAGGTTGCCAGAGGCGGTTAACCAGTCAGCCGTCGAAGTGCCATTAGGCAGACTATTGCCTTTGGTCAGATCCTGACAGGCAAGAATTGAAGAGGCGACGACTAGATCTCCATCCTGTGCTGCTTGCTGGCCTTCATTGTCGAGGCGGAAGCACCAGTTGTGGTCTGTATCGCCGAGCAATTCGTCAGCGCCGTAGGAGGCAGTCACAATCGCGTTTTGAATGGTTGGGAAATGGGCTTCACGAATACGCAGACCCTGGCCTTCTTCGTGGGTACCTGTTTGGTTAGCAGAGATAATGCAGGTGAGATTTTTGATGGTTGCCTGAGAGTTCAAACCACGAGCGATAAAGTCATCGATAGTTGCTTGATCTTTGCTTGAGTAGCTACCGATGCCATCAGATTCAACACAGCGGTTGCCATCGGTCGCCGACTGAATAACCAAGGCATTGGTGATGGTTCCACGATAGCCTTCGTCTATGTCTATTGCATCATCACGCACATACATAGCAACGTAGTTAGTGATATCAACCGCACCACCAAAGAACTCAATGCCGTCATCGTAGACACTGTAGACCTCAAGGTTTTCAATCAGCGTGCCGTTGCCGACCGCATTAAACGCAATGCCGTTGAGCTCGTTGCCTGGCGCCACTTCCGCACCGGTGTGCTTGACGATCAGATACTTTAAGACACCAGAGTTATCGGCATTGTTGTCGCCGCCATAGTGGCTCTCGCCGACGTCTGCTTTACCTTCAGATGCAACATGACAGTCGCTTGTGGCAACAGCTGGATAAGTACCAGTGTAAGCACATTTATTGGTCACACCGAAGCCGTTGATGACCAGACCGCCCCACTCGCCAACATCTTCCGCGCCTACAGTACCGAACACTGCATCAGTCTGCGAGGTAAGGGTAATTGGGGCTGTGGCAGTTCCGTTAGCGCGCATCTGTGAGCCGCGATTGACCACCATAAAGTCGTCAGCACTGCGGAAGGCTAAGGTTGTGCCAGCGGCAATAGTTAAGACTGGGCCATCGCCACCTTCAGACAGTCCAGCAGTTGCAAGATCAGCATCTGATGAGTAGTTTTGCCCTACAACCAGACTACCTTCAAATACGTGTACGCCTGTGCCAATGTTAGGTACGGCTAAGTCAAAAGTCAGTGGATTATCAATATCCACAAAACCCTTTGAGTAGATGCAGTTGGTGCCGTCGAATGATCCCTGAGAGACGGTGCCGGCCAGAGTGTATGACGCACAGCTAACATCTGTGTTGGTGTTGCCTTCGTTGGTAACATTGGTGACTGTGTCGCCAATGGATGTAGAGTTAGCCGGGGCGATATTGATATCACCACCGCCACAACCAGTGAGAGCGAATGCAACCGCACTGGAAAGAATTAGTTTGTTTATAGACATTGGAAACTCCCGATAAATTTTGTATTAAGATTTAGATCGGGAGAGAATTTAACAGTGCTTGATGACGGTTAAATGAAAATTAAATGACACTTCAATGACAATGGATTATTTTCCTAGATCAAGAATCTGGATTAACAATCTGGATGAAGAGCCTAAAAATCTTAGAAAAGTGATTAAAAAATTAGTAAAAAAACAATCAAGCGGAAGTGGATACTTCCGCTATATGATTATTTGAAAAGAGAAGTAGAGCGCCCTACTTCTGGTGACGGATATCTTTGCCTTTTACAACAAAGACAATTTGCTCGCAGAGGTTTTTAGCGTGATCGCCAATCCGCTCGAGAGAGCGAACCACCCAGAGAATATTAATCACTCGACTAATACTGCGTGGATCTTCCATCATATAAGTCGCCAGTTCACGCAGAGCAGTCTTGTACTCTTGATCGATCTGCTTATCTTCTTCAATGGTGAGCATGGCCGCATCCACATCAAAGCGAGCGAAGGCGTCGAGAGCGTTGCTAAGCATGCTCATAACCGATTGGCCCAGGTGACGGACTTCGGTGTAACCCGTTGATGAACCATTCTCATCCGCAAGAATAAGCGCGTGGTTGGCAATCTTTTTTGCTTCGTCACCGATACGTTCGAGATCATTGACCGCTTTGGTCACCATCATCACTAGACGCAAGTCACTGGCCGCGGGCTGACGACGGGCGATAATTAAAATGCAGGCTTCGTCTATATCGACTTCCATATTATCCACTAGCTGCTCTTCTTTGATCACCTCTTCGGCGAGCTGGCTGTCGGCTTCGCCAATGGCGCGAATCGCATTTTGCAGCTGCTGCTCAACCTTGCCGCCCATTTCCATCAGGCGTGTACGAATTTCTTCAAGTTCTTCATCGAACTGCTTCATGTAATGATTTTCGAACGTCATCTTGTCCATAGTACTCTCCGCTTAGCTCCTTTGACTGCTCAGCTATTTGATCTAACTAAAGGGCCGATCGTGTAGATCTAGGCCAGTTAACATGTTTACGCCTTTAACTCAGCCAAAGCGACCGGTGATATAGGCTTCGGTGAGCTCGTGCTCGGGCATGGTAAATACCTGCTCAGTCGGATTCACTTCGATCAGCCGGCCAAGGTGAAAATAGGCGGTGCGATGGGAAACACGAGCAGCCTGCTGCATCGAGTGAGTCACTATAGCAATGGTAAAGTTCTGGCTCAGCTCTTCGATCAGCTCTTCAATTTTTGCCGTGGCAATGGGATCCAATGCTGAGCAGGGCTCATCCATCAGAATTACTTCGGGGCTCACGGCAATGGCTCTAGCAATACAGAGTCGCTGCTGCTGACCGCCGGATAAACCGGTGCCCGACTGATGTAGACGCTCTTTCACTTCTTCCCAGAGGCTTGCCTTGCGCAGACTGTTTTCCACGATCTCGTCGAGGTCCACTCTAGTATCGGCCAAGCCGTGAATCTTTGGGCCGTAGGCGACATTGTCATAGATCGACTTGGGGAAGGGATTGGGCTTTTGGAAAACCATTCCAACTCGGGCGCGCAACTCAACCACATCCAGCTTAGGGGCATAGAGGTTTTCACCGTCCATGCAAATCTCTCCTTCGACGCGGCAGCTTTCAACCGTGTCGTTCATACGATTTAGCGAGCGCAGGAAGGTCGACTTGCCGCAGCCCGATGGGCCGATCATAGCAATCACTTCGTTCTTGGCTATATCCACACTAACGTTGTGAATCGCCTGTTTGTCATCGTAGAAAACGTTAACATTGCGCATGGTCATCTTCGGTGCTTCAGTAAAACAGCTGCCCACAGTGACCTGATTATCGGCCACTTCGAGATTTTGTTTTACTTCAGCCTTGGCGCCCATTACAGGGTTAATTGCATTCATAGCTTTTCCTTTCTACCAGCGACGTTCGAGGCGCTTGCGCAACCACACGGCGGATGTATTCATAACAATTAAAAAGCTCAGCAGCACCATAATGGCGGCGGAGGTTTTTTCGATAAAGGCGCGCTCTGGACTGTCGGCCCAGAGAAAAATCTGCACTGGCAGAACGGTTGCCGGATCACTGAAGCCACCGGGGATATCAACAATAAAGGCGACCATACCAATCATCAGCAACGGCGCCGACTCACCTAGGGCCTGAGCCATACCGATAATCGCACCGGTAAGCATGCCAGGTAAGGCCAGCGGCAGTACATGGTGCAGGACCATCTGATATTTCGAGGCACCCATGCCTAGCGCCGCTTCCCGAATCGACGGCGGCACTGACTTAATTGCCGCACGACTGGTGATAATAATGGTCGGCAGTGTCATCAATGTCAGTACCAGGCCACCCACTATAGGTACAGATCGCGGGACATGAAAAAAGTTAATAAAGATCGCCAGACCCAGCAGACCAAAAATAATCGATGGCACCGCGGCGAGGTTGTTGATATTGACTTCGATGAAATCCGTCCAACCATTTTTCGGCGCAAACTCTTCAAGATAGATTGCCGCAGCTACGCCAATCGGGAAAGACAACATCAGAGTCAACAGCAAAGTGAACAGAGAACCCATTACAGCACCGCGAATACCTGCCTGTTCGGGCTCTCGCGAATCACCGCGAGTAAATAGGTTGCTGTTAAATTGCAGTCGAATCTTACCCTGATCATGGAGCTCGCCGATCCACTTCACCTGTTTGTCAGAGAGCCGTGCGGCGTAAGGTTCGCCATCGAGCCAAGACTTGTAATAAGTGTCTATGTCGTCGTCGGCCAGCACCCAGACTGTTTCACGAGTACCCAGCAACATGGGGTTGGCCAACAGTCGGTCCTTGAGATCAAAGCCGGAACCGTTACTCACTAGGCCATAGAGTTTGCGTTTATCACTGCGTCCAGACACATCCGGAAACTGCTGGCGCAACGCCTGTTTGGGAACAGCCTGCCAGTTACCCAAAATAAGCTGCTCTGGGTCAGTAAGGTTATCCACACCAATCAGGTCCCGATTGTATTCAACTTCCAGTTGCAGATAAGCAATGCGGAAGGCGCCGTGACCTTTGCTGACAATGTCGGTAAATAATACGGTGACCGCGACCAGACCAATAAAGATGGCGAGACGGCCATACCAACGGAAAAGCCATTCCGAGCGATTGCGCCGGCTAAGGGACTTTCTGATTTTTTGCAAATTATTTACTGGCGTATTTACTGGCTTAGTCATATTGCTCTCGATATTTCTTAACAATCTGTAGGGCAAAAATATTTAGCATCAAGGTGACCACAAACAGCATCAAGCCCAGGGCAAAAGCGGCCAATGTTTTCGGACTATCAAATTCCTGATCGCCGGTTAGCAACGTCACGATCTGTACCGTAACCGTGGTCACTGATTCAAGTGGGTTAGCGGTCAGCTTGGCAGCCATACCGGCGGCCATGACCACAATCATGGTTTCACCGATGGCGCGGGATACGGCGAGCATAATACCGCCGACAATACCTGGCAGTGCAGCGGGAATAATCACGTTGCGCACGGTTTCAGATTTGGTTGCGCCCATGGCCAGTGAACCGTCGCGCATGGACTGAGGCACGGCGGTGATCACATCGTCAGCCAAGGAAGAGATAAAGGGAATAATCATCACCCCCATCACACCACCTGCGGCCAATGCACTTTCAGAGGAGACGGTAAGGCCGAAGCTAGCGCCGAGATCACGGAGAAATGGCGCCACGGTTAAAGCGGCAAAGAAGCCGTAAACCACGGTCGGGATACCGGCCAATACTTCCAGTGCTGGCTTGGCAACACTACGCACCGATTTGCTCGCGTACTCGGCAAGATAAATTGCCGACATCAGGCCCACTGGCACGGCGATACACATGGCGACAGCTGAGATCAATAAGGTACCAACAAATAATGGCACCGCACCAAAGCTACCTGAGGAACCCACCTGATCTTCGCGGATCGCGGTTTGCGGGCTCCAATCAAGGCCGAAGACAAAGTCATCTATGGGCACTGATCTAAAAAATTGTATGGACTCGAAAAGTACTGAAAGAACAATGCCCAGGGTAGTGAAAATCGCTACGCAGGCACAGCTGAGAAGCAGCTTCTCCATCACCTTTTCAACCTGGGGACGGGCGCGAAATGTGGAGGAGATACGCGACCAGCTCCAACCAAAACCCATCAGTGTCAGGGTCATCATCAGCGCGGTCAGGGACCAGCGCGAAATCTCCTGCAATTTCAGCATAAGATCCGCAGCCACAACCAGTGCCGGCTCTTCACCTTTGCGCGGCAATACGCCGTCAGCAAGATTAGTAATTTTATTTAACAGTAAACTTTCGCTGGAGGCATCTATTACCATGCCACCGGTCGCTAAGGACTTGAGCACAATACTATTAATCAGCGGATCATCAAAGATCATCCACAGGCCTAACAACAGCAGCGACGGCAGTGCACACCAGAGGGCGACATGAGCACCATAGTAAGACGGCAAGGAGTGAATATGGCGGATTCCGCCCAGAGGTTTGGCTAGGGCCAGTGAACGGCCGCGACCCAGGTAAAAGGCGAAACAGCCCAATCCGAGTATCAGTATAAGAATATTTGTCGCTTGCATATTACTGGCACAATCTCGTCAGATAAAAAAACAGCCCGGTCAAATCGACCGGGCCGTACTGTGACAACTTATGGGGCTTATTTCAATCCTTCTTTGCCTGTCATAGGCACCAAACTGCGAGTATTTTCAGCCATGGCTCTACGCTCTTTGATAGGCAGTGGAATCATGCCTTTCTCCGCAAGATACCCTTCTTCACCCCACGCTTTTTCGCTGGTGAACTCATTCAGATAACCTTGTATACCAGGCACAACACCGACGTGGGCCTTCTTAACGTAGAAGTACAGTGGACGGGAAATCGGATAAGACTTATCGGCGATAGACTCAAAGGTTGGCTCTACAGACTCGATCGAGGATCCCTGCACCTTGTCAGCGTTTTGGTCGAGGAAGCTAAATCCGAACACACCTAATGCAGCTGGGTTAGCTTCAAGCTTCTGTACGATCAGGTTGTCATTTTCGCCGGCTTCAATATAGGCACCGTCTTCGCGAATCGTATGACAAATTTCTTTATAGGCGCGTTTATCAGTTTTCTTCAGCGCTGCAATCCAATCGATTTTCTTACAGCCGCCTTCCAGACCCAGCTCGGCAAAGGCATCGCGAGTACCAGAAGTTGGCGGTGGGCCCATTACTTCGATAGCGGTGTTCGGCAGTGCCGGATTAACATCGCTCCAGGTTTTGTAGGGGTTCTCGATCAACTCGCCAACAACAGCGCCCGGCACCTTGGCCGCCAGCGCTAAGAAGATATCCTTGCGGGTCAGCTCCATAGGCGCAACTTTTACTGAGTTGGCAATAACAATGCCGTCATAGCCTATGTGAACTTCGATCACGTCATTTACGCCATTGGCCTGACATTTTTTAAACTCAGAAGCTTTTATACGGCGCGAAGAGTTTGTGATATCAGGGTAGTTGGTACCAACACCGGAACAAAACAATTTCATACCACCGCCAGAACCGGTGGATTCAATCTTGGGTGTCGGCTTGCCGCTGGCTCGGCCGTAGCGCTCAGCGACCACGGTAGAAAAAGGATAAACAGTTGAAGAACCCACCACTTCAATGCTGTCGCGGGCTATAGCAGAGGATGCTGCCGTCACTGATGCTGCTGCCAATAATAGGGCTAAAAGATTGCTACGCTGGTTCATGTTTCTCTCCACAATAGGGCACAGGCTGTGCGACTAATTAACGAATTTTTGCTTGCCTGGCTAGACTATGGAATTTATGTGACAGAAATATGACAAAATCCCCCGAAAAGGGAATCAAGCTCGAATTATGTAATTTTTATGGCGTTTTTATGACTGTCACAATAATGTCATATTTTGGACATAGAGTTGTCACCCTGCTGTCATAAAGCAGCTGACTATGTAACCGGCTATTTAGCTTATTAACCTTGTAGTAATTTAATTTTTGGGGATTTTGTATGAAAAAGGTACTTCTTTCTGCCGCAGTGGCCTCCACCTTAAGCATGGCCTCCTATGGCTTCGCGGACGGCCCGATCGACAGCACTATTTACGGTAAAGTTAATGTCTCGGTAGTCAATGCCGACAATGGCTCGGCTGACCAATGGAAACTCAACAGCAATGCATCGCGTCTTGGTGTTAAAGGTAAGACTGAAATCGCTGACGGACTTTACGCTGTCTATAAAGC
>JAFMBU010000034.1 GCA_017858295.1 Porticoccaceae bacterium
AATCCTTGAAAGACTTGTTGGCGCTGCAGGATAAGCTGGTTACCATAGACAATATTCAGCGAGTGGTGGCAGACTACTTTAAGTTAAAAATGTCTGACTTGCTCTCGAAACGTCGCAGCCGCTCAGTGGCTCGACCGCGGCAAATTGCCATGGCATTAGCCAAGGACCTGACTAACTATAGTCTGCCGGAAATCGGCGAGTCCTTTGGTGGTAGAGACCATACTACTGTGCTTCACGCCTGTCGCAAGGTTAAAGAGTTAGAGGGTACAGATAGGGATGTTGAGCGGGATTTAAAGAATCTCTATCGCACGTTATCGAATTAACAGGTGTATAAGTTTAGCGTTGGTAGAGTTGGCGCTTGTAGAACTAGGACCCGTAGGCAGATTTAGTAACATAGACTTTAATCGTCTTTTAACAGATATCTTAAACAGTGCTGGAGATTAATCCTTACCATGAAATTTAGCCTTTCCCGTGAAGCTTTACTCAAACCCTTACAGTTAGTGGTCGGTGTTGTAGAGAGGCGCCAGACGCTGCCTATTCTGTCGAATGTTTTATTGACCTTGGATGGCTCTCGTTTAGCAGTAACCGGCACTGATCTGGAAGTTGAGATTATTGGACATACTGAGGTTGTTAGTGCGGATGAGGCGGGAGAGGTTACTGTTTCGGCGCGCAAGTTGCTGGATATTTGCCGTTCGTTACCTGAAGGTGCGAATATCAAATTTTCCAGTAGCGACGGCAAGGCTCAGGTGGTAAGTGGCCGCAGTCGATTTACGCTGGCGACTCTGCCGGCCAACGAGTTTCCCTCTGTGGATAACGGTGAAAACAACATTCAGTTTGATATAGCTGGGGTTATTTTAAAGAATCTTATCGACGCTACTTCCTTTGCCATGGCGCAGCAAGATGTACGCTATTATCTCAACGGTATGCTTTGGGAAGTAAGTGCCAACAAACTCCGCGCAGTAGCCACAGACGGTCATCGTATGGCGCTCTGTGATGCTGAGTGCGCTATTGAGGTAGCCGAATTAACCAAGGCGATACTGCCGCGCAAAGGTGTTATTGAGCTGTCTCGCCTGGTTGCTGATGAGGGTGTTGTCCGTGTCGCCATGGGTTCAAATCATATTCGGGTAGATGGCAGTGATTACTGTTTTACGTCCAAATTAGTTGATGGCGCTTATCCAGACTATGATCGCGTATTGCCCAAGGGCGGTGATAAATTAGTGGAGGGTAATCGTGCCGAGCTGAAGCAGGCTTTTGGCCGCACAGCTATTCTCTCCAACGAAAAGTACCGTGGTGTACGCATCATGTTGACTAACGGCGCAATCAAAATGGTTGCCAACAATCCGGAGCAGGAAGAGGCTGAAGAAGAAGTTGGCGTTGACTATGCTGGGGATGAATTGGAGATTGGCTTCAATGTCAGTTATCTACTGGACGTACTCAATGTTCTAAAAGGTGATGCGGTTAGGCTAACCCTGTCTGATTCCAGTAGCAGTGCCCTAGTCGAAGATGCCGCTGACGGGTCTGCTGTCTACGTTGTTATGCCTATGCGACTGTAGAGGAGCGTTGGTTTACTTCTCTATGGTAGCTGGCGCTGCTAACTAATGTTTTTATCAAAACTGGATATATTTCAGGTTCGCAACCTGCAAGCTGTCCAGCTTTCCTGTCATCCTCAGGCCAATATTATCTACGGGGCCAATGGCAGCGGCAAAACCAGTCTCTTGGAATCTATCTATTTACTCGGCCGTGGCCGCTCTTTCCGTCATCGTGATCTACGTGTGGTGGTCAACAATGACGCCGCTGAGTTAATCGTGTCTGCGCGTCTTAATCGAGAGGTGAGCGGCTCCAACCATCAGTTGGGCATCAAGCGTACCTCCAAGGGGCAGTTTGAAGCCCGTGTAGATGGGCAGTCCCTGCAGTCCGCGGTACAGCTGGTTTCTGAGTTACCTCTACAGTTAATTGATGCCCATAGCTTTATGCTTCTTGAGGGGGGACCGTTGCAGCGCAGGCAGTTTTTGGATTGGGGTGTGTTCCACGTGGAACATACTTACACCGAGGTCTGGAGGCGTTTTCAAAAAACGCTAAAACAGCGCAATCAACTGCTCCGACATGGTAGAATGGACGAAGATTTGTTGAGCACCTGGACAGCTGAACTTATCCCTCTTTGTGAGCAGATCACCGAGTATAGGCAAGCTTACCTAGGCCAGCTCAGAAAGCAGATCAAAAGAGCCCTAGGCGCGTTTCACGGCCTTGGTGAAGTTAGCTTTGAGTACTACTGTGGTTGGGATGATAGTCGATCACTTGAAGATGTCTATGTTCAGGACCGGGTTCGAGATATAGCCACCAAGACGACAAATCATGGTGCGCACCGAGCTGATATAAGAATAAAGGTTAATGGCCAGCCGGCGGCTGACCATCTTTCCAGAGGGCAGATAAAACTTCTTGTTTATGCGCTCAAGTTAGCCCAGGCCAGTCATTATAGGGAAAAGTCCGGTGAGTCCTGTCTTTTCCTCTTAGATGATTTGCCCGCTGAACTTGACTATCAGCATAGAGGCCAGGTGATTGCTTATCTGAACGATCTTGGGTGCCAGTACTTCATTACTGGCGTGGATAAACAAGATTTTGAGAGTTTGGTAGAAAAGATGCCCCACAAGATGTTCCACATGGAACATGGCGCGGCTTCGATTGATGAAACAACGGGAATAGAGAGTTTATGACTGACGAACAGAATTACGATTCTTCCAGTATTAAAGTACTAAAAGGCTTGGATGCAGTGCGCAAGCGCCCGGGAATGTACATTGGCGATACTGACGATGGCACCGGTCTGCACCATATGGTGTTTGAGGTGGTTGATAACTCGATTGATGAGGCCCTAGCTGGCCACTGTTCCGAGATTAAAATCGTCATTCATCAGGATGAATCCATCACTGTCTCTGACAATGGTCGCGGCATTCCTACGGAGATGCACGAAGAGGGCGTGTCTGCTGCAGAAGTCATTATGACCGTACTCCATGCTGGCGGTAAGTTCGATGATAACTCCTATAAGGTTTCTGGCGGTCTACACGGTGTCGGTGTTTCCGTGGTTAACGCCCTATCGGTTGCGCTGCGTCTGACGATTCGCCGCGGCGGAAAGGTCCATGAGCAGCATTACTCCCATGGAGAGCCACAGGGCCCCCTTGAAATTGTTGGTGATACAGAGGTTTCCGGCACAGAGGTGCACTTTGTACCCTCAGTGGACACCTTCACTAATATCAAATTCCACTTCGACATTTTGGCCAAACGCCTGCGCGAATTGTCGTTCCTTAATTCCGGTGTGCGCATTGTTTTAGCCGACGAACGCAGCGGCAAGGAAGAGGTTTATGCCTATGAAGGTGGCTTGAGAGCCTTTGTTGAGTTTCTCAACACTAACAAAACCACTGTTAATAAGGTTATGCATTTCAATAGCCATCGCGAAGATGGCACCAGTGTTGAGGTTGCCTTGCAGTGGAACGATGGCTTCCAGGAAAATATACACTGTTACACCAACAATATTCCCCAGCGCGATGGCGGCACGCACCTAGCCGGTTTCCGCTCAGCCTTGACCCGAGGTCTCAACACCTATATTGAGAAAGAGGGTATCAATGGCAAGGCAAAGGTTGCCACTACTGGCGATGACGCACGTGAGGGGCTCACCGCAATTATCTCGGTAAAAGTGCCGGATCCAAAATTTTCGTCACAAACCAAAGACAAGTTGGTTAGCTCAGAGGTTAAAACCGCTGTTGAGCAGGAAATGGGTGAGAAATTTACCGAGTTCCTGCTGGAGTTTCCTCAGGATGCCCGCGCCGTTGTCAATAAGATGATCGATGCTGCTCGCGCTCGCGAGGCGGCGCGAAAAGCTCGTGAAATGACTCGCCGAAAGGGTGCGCTTGATATTGCTGGCCTCCCAGGCAAGCTCGCCGACTGTCAGGAAAAAGATCCTGCGCTGTCCGAACTTTACCTAGTGGAGGGAGATTCTGCAGGGGGATCTGCCAAACAGGGCCGTGATCGCCGCACCCAGGCAATTCTTCCTCTCAAGGGCAAGATTCTCAATGTTGAGAAGGCGCGCTTCGATAAAATGCTTTCCAGTGCCGAAGTTGGCACTCTGATTACAGCACTGGGCTGTGGCATAGGCACTGAAGAATTCAATGTTGCTAAATTGCGTTATCACACCGTGGTTATCATGACCGATGCGGATGTGGATGGGTCGCATATTCGTACTCTATTGTTAACCTTCTTCTTCCGCCAAATGCGCGAGCTAGTTGAGCAGGGCCATATCTTTATCGCCCAGCCACCGCTGTATAAAGTGAATCGCGGGAAGAGTGAAAAATATGTAAAGGACGACGATGCACTGCTGGAGTATTTAACCGCTAAAGCGCTTGAAAACGCTGCGCTATACGTCAATGCCACGGCCCCCGGTATTAAGGGCACCGCCCTCGAGGACCTGGTCAGCAAGTACCGCCATGTTATAGGCCTAATTGATCGTATGTCCCTGGTTTACCCTAAAGAAATCCTCCATGCGCTTGTCTATACAAAGAGGTTTTCTGCAGAACTTCTGGAAAATTCGAGCGATCTTGCGGCCTGGTGTGCCGATCTTCAGGAAAAGCTTGAAACTTCGGATAGTGGAACTCATCGCTATAAGGTCTTGGTTGAGGAGGATACTGAGCACAATATCTTCCAGCCAAAGGTTGAGATTACCGCCCATGGCATCCCTAACTATCACCTGTTGAGCCGTGAATTATTTGCAGCCAATGAGTATCGCGCCATTGCCGGTCTTGGCGAGGTCTTGCAGGGACTCATAGAAGAGGGTGCCTATGTTCAGCGGGGCGAGCGCAATGCTCAGGTTGAAAGCTTTACTGACGCTTTGGATTGGCTGATGGCCGAATCACGCAGAGGCATTAGTACTCAGCGCTATAAGGGGCTGGGTGAAATGAACCCGGGCCAGCTCTGGGACACCACTATGGATCCTGATGCCCGACGTATGTTGCGCGTGACTATTGAAGACGCGATTGCCGCGGATCAAATGTTCACTACCTTGATGGGCGATCAGGTTGAGCCGCGTCGCGACTTTATTGAAACCAATGCGCTATCGGTAGTAAATCTGGACGTTTGATCTGGGTGCTATACAGGCTGATGGTCGCTTAATTAAGGGCCTGGCGCTTAAAGCCGTAATATGAAAACGCCGCCTAGTATCACTGGGCGGCGTTTTTTTGTCAGCTGAACCCAGAACCCAGGTTCAGCTGTGATAGCTGCCTTATGGTTTCTTTAAGGGATTACAGCGCACTGTCTATCCACTGGCGAGCCTGCTCGGTCAACTCGCGAGGATTGCCCTCGCTGGTATCCATGGGCGGCCCTATCACCAGATTAATGGTTCCAGGTGTTTTCAGCCAACTGTCCGCCGGCCAGCAGTGCCCTGCGTCGTGACGCACCGGCAGCAGCTGAACTCCAGCGGCTTTAGCCAGCGCCGCACCACTGGTCATAAAGTTACCCAGTTCTGGGGTGCGAACACGGGTTCCCTCGGGGAAAATAATCACATTAATCCCCTGGGTTAAGCGCTGCTTACCCTGCTTTAATACCTGGCGAATGGCACCACCGGGGTTGGACCGCTTGATCGCGATGGCGCGCATAAAATAGAGCCCCCAGCCAAAGAATGGGATCCACAGAAGCTCGCGTTTAAGAATCACGCTGGCGGGAATAAACAGATACTGAAGATAAAAGGTTTCCCAGGTACTTTGGTGGTTACTTAGCACCACGCAGGCATTGGCGGGAATATTGTCGAGGCCGCGGACGTGGATCTTGACGCCACAGATCAGGCGCAGCCAGAGCATTAATACTCTGTTGCCAGAGGTGACGCAGAGCTGGCGGTAACGAAACGGCAAAAACCCCACTAAGCAAAGCGCCAGAAGCATCAGCAGAACTAACACCACTAGTCCCACATAAAACACAAAGGCTCTTACCCCCTGCCATAGTTTCATCATTCCATTGACACTGCTCATTAGCACTCCCCGCTGCTGAATTCGCCTACTACTATCTATTACTGCGCTATTTATTGCTGGCAAACAGAATATTACTTACTCACTACCAGGTGTGAAATATCCGCAACATTTAAAAACAACTGGCGCAGGCTCTGAAGCAGAGCCAACCGGTTAGCACGAACCTCCAGGTTATCCGCCATCACTAACACCGCATCAAAAAAGTTATCTACCGGCTCACGCAATGTTGCCAGAGCGGCGAGCACACCCATATAGTCACGCTGTTCCACCAATGGCGCAATCAGCAAGCTTAGGCGATTAATATCTGCTGCTAGCTGGGTCTCGGCTGGATCTTCAAATAAGCTGTGATCAACCTTATCTGCAACACTGGACTCGCCCTGTTTAACCAAGATATTCAGTACGCGCTTATTGGCCGACGCCAACGCTACCGCCTCCGGTGCACGGGAAAACTCATCCACTGCCTTGACCCGAGCATCGATATCCAGGGGGTTTGACAGTCCCATAACCGCTACTGACGCGAAAACCTCAGGTGTTATTTTTTCGTCACGATACCAAGCTTTTAAACGCTCAATAACGTAAGTAAGTACTTGCTCATTGTTGCCGTCTGGTGTCTCTTTGAGAGCTAACTGTTGCGCTGCTCCTGCGATTGCTAGCTTTAGATCTATATCTATATTGCGCTCAATAATAATGCGCAATATACCCAGACTGGCTCGTCTTAGGGCAAATGGATCCCGTGACCCTGAGGGCTGCTGGCCAATACTAAAGATCCCCACCAGGGTATCCAAACGGTCCGCCAGAGCCAGAGCCGCGCCGGTGCTGCTGGCTGGAATGGCATCGCCGGCAAAGCGTGGCAGATACTGCTCTAACAAAGCTTCCGCAACCACCGGATCTTCACCATCATTGAGTGCGTAATAGCGCCCCATAACACCTTGCAGGTCGTCGAACTCACCAACCATTTCGGTCACTAGATCTGACTTGCACAGCTCCCCCGCGCGACCAGCTAGGGCAACGTCGGCTCCGACAAGGGGTGCCAAGATCTTTGCTAGCTCGCTGACTCGGACAGTCTTGTCATAAATAGTGCCAAGCTTGGATTGGAAGACAATGTTACGCAGAGACTCGCGCCGTGCCTCAAGTGTGGTTTTTAAATCGGTTTTGTAAAAGAACGCCGCATCCGCAAGCCGTGGACGAATGACTCGCTCATTGCCACTGATCACCTGCTGTGGATCTGAACTGGCAATGTTGGCAACAGTGATAAACAGCGGCAGAAGTTGATTATTGCCATCCACCACATGAAAATATTTCTGATGTTGGGCCATTGATGAGACTAAGGCCTCAGCCGGAACTGCTAAAAAATGTTCCTCAAAGCGACCCATTAATGGCACTGGCCACTCATTTAATGAGGTGACTTCCTCGAGTAAATTCTCATCAATCACAGCTTGGCCGTTGGCCATCTCTGCCGCGGCCACCACACCGCGACGAATTAACTCGCGACGCTCAGCAAAATCTACCATAACGAAAGCGTCGTAAAGCGCATCGCGGTAATTGGCAGGAGAGGTGATTTCAATATCGCCACTGCTGTGAAAACGGTGGCCCCGACTCTGATTGCCGCTGGTCACACCGAGAATATCAATGGCTACTGTGTGATTGCCAAACAGCACTACAGCCCATTGCACCGGTCGGACAAATTCCTGACGGCTGCGACCCCAGCGCATCGGCTTGGGGATCGGCAGGGCAGCTAGAGACTGATTGATGGTTTCACCTAAGAGGGTCTCAGTACTGCTCCCTGCAACACTTTGCCGCACACAGAGCTTGTCCTGCTGGCCGTCGTTGTCCACCAGCTCAGCCAGAGACCCAACTTCAAGGCCATTCTTTCTGGCAAAGGCTTCGGCAGCCTTGGTCGGTTGGCCTGCAGCATCGAAGGCGACCTTTAGCGGCGGGCCCCAGCTTACAATATCTTGGTCTGGAGTTTGCTCGTCAAGATCGGTGATCAAAACTGCCAGACGCCGCGGTGCAGCATAGGCTGTCATCTGGCTGAAACTGAGCTGCTGGTCCTTAAGGCGCTGAGCAATGCCGTTGGCAAAGGTCTCGGAAAGCTGGCGCAGTACTTTCGGGGGCAGCTCTTCAGTGCCAATTTCAACTAAAAAATCTTTGCTCACTTCGCGGCTCCCGCTTTATTTTTGGCTCGTTCCTGCTTGGCCAGCTCCTGGGCCTTTTCTGAGGCGACGCGCGCAATCACTTCTTCGGCAAGATCACTATCGGCGAGGGGGAAGCCCAGCGCTAAACGTGAATCAAAATAGCCCTGAGCAACAGCGCGAGACAAGGTGCGCACGCGCAGAATATAGCGCTGACGCTCGGTCACCGAAATTGCATGGCGGGCATCGAGTAGATTAAACACATGAGATGCTTTCATTACCATCTCATAGGCGGGCAGGGGCAAGCTGGCCTCCGCAAGTTTCATACTGTCTTTTTCATACTGATCAAACTGGGCAAACAGCGCATCAACATCTGCATGCTCAAAATTAAACGTCGACATCTCAACTTCGTTTTGATGAAACACATCGCCGTAGGTAACGTCACCCTGAGGCCCATGGGCCCAGATCAAATCGTAAATACTGTCGACACCCTGAAGGTACATAGCAATACGCTCAAGGCCGTAGGCGATCTCGCCGGTGACCGGATAGCACTCGAGGCCGCCAGCTTGCTGGAAATAGGTGAACTGGGTAATTTCCATACCGTTGAGCCAGACTTCCCAGCCGATTCCCCAAGCGCCGAGGGTCGGCGATTCCCAGTTATCTTCAACAAAGCGCACATCGTGAACCTGAGTATCTATTCCCAGAGAGCGCAGCGAGCCCAGATAGAGTTCTTGAAACTCTGGTGGCGAAGGTTTCATGGCCACCTGAAACTGGTAGTAATGCTGCAGACGATTGGGATTTTCACCATAGCGACCGTCTGTGGGCCGGCGGCAGCCTTGAACATAGGCGCTGTTCCAATTCTCTGGGCCGATAGCGCGCAAAAACGTCGCCGGATGAAAGGTGCCAGCACCCACTTCCATGTCCAGAGGTTGAAGCACTACACAACCCTGGTCAGCCCAGTATTGTTGCAGTCTGATAATTAGCTCCTGAAAAGTTTCAGGGGGCGTGCTGACATTGCTCAAGGTGAATACCTGCAGGTCTGATGAACAGTTAAAAGGTGAAATTTATCGCGAATGGGCAATTATAGGGCGGCAGCTCAATAAAGAAAGGGCGGAAGGGGGCTAAAGCCCTAATTAAAGTCCCCGAATTCCAATCAGTTATGGATATAATACCCGCCACTAACCAGGCGGCAGGAATAACCTGCATAGCAAGCATCGATATTCTTCAGAGGAAGGGATTCAATGGTACATGTACGACACGGCGAAAAGGTTCGCAAAGCAGTATTTCCAGTAGCCGGTATGGGCACACGTTTTCTGCCCGCCACCAAGGCCAACCCGAAGGAGATGTTGCCTGTCGTCGACAAGCCATTAATCCAGTACGCGGTTGAGGAGGCAATAGAAGCCGGTATTACCGAGATGATTTTTATCACCGGGCGCAACAAGCGCAGTATCGCCGATCACTTCGACAAAGCTTACGAGCTGGAACATGAACTGGAAAAGAACAATAAAACCAAGCTTCTGCACATAGCCCAAAACATAGTTCCCAAAGGTGTTAGCTGTACCTATATCCGCCAGAACGAAGCCCTGGGTCTTGGCCATGCTGTATTAACCGCTGCCCACCTGATTGGCGATGAGCCCTTTGCGGTGATTCTTGCCGACGACCTTATTCACGGTGAGAAAGGCGCTGTTCGACAGATGGTTGAGCAATACGAATTTTACAAAAGCTCGGTTATCGCCGTGCAGAAAGTCCCGGGACCAGAGATCTCCGCCTATGGCGTAATAAGTGGCCAGCGTCAGGCTGACCGAGTTCATCTGCTGGATAAGATTGTTGAAAAGCCAAAATTCGAAGATGCGCCCTCGGATATGGGTGTTACCGGTCGCTATATTTTCACCCCGCAAATCTTTAAGCATTTGGCTAACCTAAAGCCTGGTGCCGGCGGCGAGTTTCAGCTCACCGACGCAATCCAGACGCTGCTCACCGAAGAGCAGGTGTTGGCCTATGAATACGCCGGCACCAGATATGACTGTGGCAGCAAGATGGGTCTACTTAAGGCCAATATAGAACTGGGCTTATTACATGGCGAAATCGGCGAAGATCTGCGCGCCTATTTGCGCGATGAGCTGATGGCTAAGCTTTAGTTAAGAGCGTTTAACTCAAAGCGCTTAATTAAAAGCGTTTAATTAAAAGCATTTAAATAAACGCTTTGATAAAAAACTTTATTGGTTATGTGCTAGTGGAGCAGCTCTTAAAAAGCTAACAACCAGCACGACTATCGGCGCGAGGTTAAGCAACAGTATTGAAAAACTCTATTCTAGTATTGCTGTTGC
Source organism: Porticoccaceae bacterium (assembly GCA_017858295.1). Classification (GTDB taxonomy): domain Bacteria; phylum Pseudomonadota; class Gammaproteobacteria; order Pseudomonadales; family Porticoccaceae; genus HTCC2207. Next base: position 10,462 of record JAFMBU010000034.1, read on the forward strand.
GTAGCTTCGCTTTTCTGCCGCTGGTGCTCAGCCGCGCCCTGGGCCGTGGTGTGGGTCGTTTAATCTATACCTTAAAGCTAACGCCTGTGCATATTTCGCGAGTCAATTTGACGCTCTGCTATCCAGAGCTTTCATCGGACGCCATTGAACAGCTCTGTCAGCAGCGCATGCTGCAGTTGGGGCAGGCCTTCTTCGAAACGCCCCGGGTCTGGAGTAGTTCAAGCGCTTGGTTGCAAACCAAGATACTCTCCGTCGAAGGCATGGACCTACTGCAGGAATCCCTGGCCGCTGATCCCGGCACCCTGCTAATTGTTCCCCATCAAGGCAATTGGGAAGTAATCGGCCTCTGGCTCTCGCCGCAAACCAAGATGACCTCGCTCTACGAGCCGCCAAAAATACCTCCACTGGGGCGCTGGATAAAATCCTCGCGGGAAAAGTCTGGCGCCACCTTGGTGCCCACTGATGTGCGTGGTGTCGCCGCCCTGATCAAAGCCCTTAAACGCGGTGAAACCACAGCCATCTTGCCCGATCAGCAGCCGGGTCAGAACAGCGGCATCGTTGTTCCTTTTATGGGGGTGCCAGTGCCGACCATGACATTGGTCACCAACCTGATTAACCGCTCTGGAAGCCGTGCCTTACTTGCCACGGCTCTCCGTGAACCCGGAGGGTGGAGACTGCATTTTCTACCGGTCAGTGAGGAACTCTACAGTGAGGACCAGATCACCGCAGTGAGCGCATTAAACCAAGATGTTGCCCGTATTGTGGCCCTGGCACCTGAACAGTATCAATGGGAGTACAAGCGCTTCCGCGTGCAGCCCGATGGCCGTAAGATCTATGCCAAAAACCCATAAAGGTGCTTATTCTGCAGCCTCAGGACATTTTTCTGATCGGGCACTCTGGCGCCAGTCTGCGGTTGCCAGCGCCACGCCGGTGCCGCCTTTTTGGCGCGATTGGTTAATGGACTCAGGGTCTTTGACCCAGCGTCTGCTCGAAGCCAGTGATGGCCAATTTAAGGTTGAGGTGCTAAGCCAATCTTTGCAGCGCCCCAGTCTTTCCGAACGTCGCGCCCTGTCGCTTCCCGAGCATCGCCTGGCCCTAGTGCGTGAAGTGGTACTCAAGGGGCGAGACGTCCCCTGGGTCTTCGCCCGCAGTGTTATTCCTCTGCAGACGTTGACGGGTCGCTTGCGTAAATTGCGCCGCCTCGATAGCCGGCCGCTGGGGGCACTGTTATTTAGCGACCCAAGCATGACCCGACAACCTTTACAGTGGACCTGCATAGAGCCCAATGGCCAGCCCTTAGCGGCTAACCTTGAGCTTATCGACGCGCCGGTCTGGGGACGCCGCTCGGTGTTTAAACTGTCGGCTAAACCCATGTTAGTCTGTGAACTGTTTTTACCGGGCTTTTTACTTGGAGTTAAGCACTATGACTAACCCCTCAATGGCTCATCCATGGCTGCGTCTGACGCGCCTGGATAAACCCATAGGTACTTACCTGCTGTTATGGCCGACCCTTTGGGCACTGTGGTTTGCCAGTGCTGGCCAGCCGCGCCTGGAAAACGTGCTGATCTTTGTTCTGGGGGTAGTGGTTATGCGCGCCGCCGGCTGCGTGATCAATGATTACGCCGACCGCCATGTAGACGGCGAAGTGGAGCGCACCCGCCAGCGGCCTTTACCCTCCGGAGAAATCCGTTCTGGGACTGCCTTGGCGCTGTTTTTTGCCCTGTTGGGCGTAGCCTTAATCCTGGTGCTGCTGACCAACAAGCTGACCATCGGTCTAGCCTTTGGTGGCGCCGCTGCCACTACGCTCTATCCGTTCTTAAAGCGCATCACCCATTGGCCTCAGCTTGGCTTGGGCATTGCCTGGGCCTGGTCTACACCCATGGCTTTTGCCGCACACAACAGTCAGCTGCCTGCTGAGTTATGGGTCATATTTGCGGCGATCGTTTTATGGACTATTGCCTTTGACACCTATTACGCCATGGTCGATCGGGAAGACGATCTGCGTATAGGCATAAAATCTACGGCGATATTATTTGCTCGCTATGACCTGTTAATTATTGGTTTGATGCAGTTCGCGGTGGTGTTGCTTATGGCAACGGCGGGCATGCTGTTTGATCGTGGGCTGATTTATTTTGTCGGCTTAGCCGTGGCGGCGGGATACTTTATCAATCAGCATTTAGTCAGTCGTGAGCGGGAACGGGATGCTTGCTTTAAGGCTTTTCTGAACAATAACCGTGTCGGCATGATAATTTTTATTGGTCTAGCTGGGGACTATCTGTTCAACCCTTGATCTAGAGTTAAACCCTGCTGTGATTAGGCCTTTTGCCAAATCCTTTTAGCAAAGTCGGTTTCCGCCAAAGCACTTTATCTAAGT
>JAFMBU010000035.1 GCA_017858295.1 Porticoccaceae bacterium
CACTTCAACAGGCACTTCAAAAGGCATCTCACCAGCTAACTGCCGTGCCTGCTGAATGCCACTCTGCAATGCTTTCCAACTGTCCCCCGCTGGATTCAGTCCCCGAGCAGCACCCTGCCAATAGCTGATAGCGCGCGGGTAATCCGCTTCTTGAAACGCTTGAATCCCCTTGAGACCCAGTACAGTTTGATTCTGAGAGTCAGCGCCATAAGCCTGATCCAGCGCTGCAATCACGCGATCAGAAAAGCGGTTGGCATCGACAAAAAAGAGTGCCTGAGCATACTGGCCCAAGAGATAGGGTTCGCTGGGCTGAACGCGAAGTGCCTCAGCAAAATAGCCAGAGGCGGCCAGCATTTTGCTGCCTGCAACCGCATCTTCGGCCAAAATAGTCCAGTAATAGAGGTTGTCGGGGCGCTGCTGGACCCGCTCTTCGATTCTGGCGATCAATTCAGGAGTCACCTGTGATTGCTGATTAACAATACGTTCAGCCAGCGTCTCAGCAATCTGTTGATCAACCCCAGAACCGAGACTGCGATAGAGCCCTAAGCTCGCCAGAGAGATCGCCACAATTAAAACCGGTAGCAGCCAAAAGCCCTGAGCCATATTGTTTAAGGAGCCGTTTAAGTCGGTTTGCTGCTGCGAGGCCGCAGTGTTGCTTAACAATAACTGCTCCGCCTCGGCGACCATCTGGACTTGCTGCTCAACACTAATTTCACCGCGCTCAAGCTGCTGTTGATACTGCCGTTGCTGGTCGCGAAACACATCAATATTGGCCTGCTCGGCAATACTGGAGCCATGGTCGTTTTGCTTGCGATGTCGAGCGTTATAAAACGGTAGGGCAACAAATAGTGCGGCACCTAAAAGTAGCAGTGTTGTGACGAGCCCAAGACTCATTATTCAGATCCTCGTTTATGGCTATTCAACAGCTCGTCGAGACGCTGCTGCTGTTCAACACTTCGTGGACTTACATTTAACTTTTCACTTTGGCTGGGTTTCTTGCGCCGCGATAGACGCAGAATGATAAACCCACCTAACAGGACCAAAACCACAGGTGCAGCCCACAAAAAACCTGTAGCGCGATTCACTTCTGGGCGGTAGAGAATAAATTCTGAATAGCGGTTTTTTAAATACTCTTTGATCTCGGCATCGGTTAAATCCTGCTCTAGCAAACGCTGCACTTCGGCGCGCAGATCCTGAGAGATAGCTGAGTTGGAGTCGGCGAGATTTTGGTTCTGACACTTGGGACAGCGCAACTCTTCAAGCAGCTGCTGATACCTTGGGCGCAGGGACTCATCGGAGAAATTGACCACATCCTCTACCGCAACAGCAACGCTAGAGAGCAACAGCAGCAATAGGCCAGCTTGTTTCAACCAGCCAAAACTCAGCAGAGAATTACTTGGCATTGGCTTGATCCACTAATTGTTGATAGAGATCGCGAAACTCTTCATTCCAAACTCGCTCGTCCACCACACCCACACGGCGGTGGCGAATAATGCCCTGGGCATCAACCAGATAGGTCTCCGGCGCACCGTAGACGCCCAGATCAATACCCAGCACACCGCGGGGATCAAAGATCGAGAACTGATAGGGATCGCCGCGCTCTTGGAGCCAGTCCTGAGCCAGCTTGCGGTGATCTTTGTAATTCAGACCAACAATCGCCACGCCCTCTTCAGCCAGACTATTTAACCAGGGATGTTCAATACGACAGGCAAAACACCAGGTGGCCCAAACATTTACCAACAGTACCTGACCAGCAAAATCCTCGGTGCTGACTTGGCGCTCAGGATCGTGCAACTCTTCGAGGTCAAACTCGGGAAAGGCTTCATCCACCAGTGCCGAGGGCAGATCCAGAGGATCTTTGCCGAGACTGAAGAACAGAAAGGCACCCAGAGCCAGACACAGCGCGAAGGGAATAAATAGAGCCAGCCGATTCATTGTGCGCTTGCCTCTATCGCTGTTGCTTCCGACTGAGCTGTTGATAGTGTGCGCGGCTTGCGTCGGCGTCGATAGCGTTTATCCATCACCGACAATAAACCGCCCAGTCCAATCATCAAACCGCCCAGCCAAATACAGCGCACAAAGGGTTTCACATGCAAGCGAATCGCCCAGGCATCCCCTTTAAGTGGCTCACCCAGAGAGACGTAGAGATCGCGGGTCAGACCAGCATCCAAGGCCGCTTCAGTCATCACTTGATTGCGCGCTTCGTACTTGCGTTTTTCTGGGTAGAGTACAGCCACCAGACGATCGTTTTTATAGGCACTAATCTGTCCGCGACTGGCACCAAAGTTAGGACCCTGGACGAAGTTGAGGCTATCAAAGGTAAACTCATAACCAGCCACTGCCACACGATCTCCGGGGACCATACGCACATCTTTTTGCACATCATAGACAGAGCTCAAGCCAACGCCGAGGGCGCAGACCGCTATACCTATATGGGCAACCTGCATACCCCAGTAGCTACCGGGCAATTTAGTGAGGTTTTTTAATCTCGAGCTCACCGCAGAAGAACCGCGATCCAACTTCTGCCACAGATCTTCAAGACTCATGGTCACCACCCAAAAGCTGGCGCCAAGGGTAATGACTGCGGTAATCGAATAGGTCGCCCATGACATGCTCTCGGCCAAAAATAGCGGCAGTATAAGTGCGGCACTGAGGCTGATCAGAAAAGGCAGCATGCCTTTCTGGCGCAACATCTGAGCATCAGTTTTCTTCCAGCGGGAGAACACGGCAAAGCCCATGGCAACCATGAGACCCAGAGTCATAGGTACAAAGAAGAAGTTAAAATAAGGAGGGCCCACCGAGATCTTACCCAGGTCCAAGACATCGGCGATAAGCGGATAGAGCGTGCCAATCAAAATCATCGCCATGGCGCTAACCAACAGCACATTGTTTAACAGCAGCATCATTTCTCGAGATAGGCCACTGTAACTGACCACTTCAATGTCCCCCTGCTGGCGCTGAACCACCGGCCCTCTGAGGGCAAACAATAGCAGCGAGCTGCCCACCACTAGGCCAAGAAACGCGAGAATAAAGATACCGCGCTCAGGATCATTGGCAAAGGCGTGCACCGAGGTCAGCACCCCTGAACGCACCAAGAAGGTCCCCAAGAGGCTAAGAGAGAAGGCCAAAATAGCCAGCAACAGTGTCCAGCTGCGGAAGGCACCGCGCTTTTCCGTTACCGAAATGCTATGCACCAGGGCAGTTCCCACCAGCCAGGGCATCAGCGAGGCATTTTCCACCGGGTCCCAAAACCACCAGCCGCCCCATCCCAGTTCGTAGTAGGCCCACCAGCTGCCAAGGGTGATACCAATTGTCAGAAATACCCAGGCGCTGTTGATCCAAGGTCGTGCCCAGCGCGCCCAGGCGCTGTCGAATTGCCCGCCAATCAAAGCGGCTACCGCAAAGGCGAAGGCCACGGAAAATCCAACATAGCCCATATACAGCATGGGCGGATGGACAATCAGCCCGAAATCTTGCAGCAGCGGATTGAGATCGCCGCCCTCGGTGGGTGAAAACGGCAAGATCCGCGCAAAAGGATTTGAGGTTAAAAGTATAAACAGACCAAAGCCCACCGAGATAGCCCCGAGAATCGACAGTACTCGCGATGAAAGTACCAGGGGTAAATGACCGCTAAACAGGGCCACTGCAGCGGACCAGAGCGCAAGGATCAGCGCCCAGAGTAGCAGCGAACCCTCGTGGGCACCCCACACTGCACTGACCTTAAATTGGGTTGGCAGCAGCGTATTGGAATTATTTGCCACATACTGCAGAGAGAAATCATCCTGCACAAACGCCGCGGTTAAACAGGCAAACGAGATCGCCACAAAGACCAGCTGACCCAGGGCCAGTGAGTGGCCGAGACGCATCCAGGTGCGATAGCCGGCAAAGGAGCCAGCCATGGGAACAATCGCCTGAGCCACAGAGAGGCAGAGGGCAACAATCAGTGCGATATGACCGTACTCAGCAATCATTTATAACTCCCGGCCTGCTCTTTTTTATCTTCTTGCTTGGCCTTGTAAGCCGCATTCATGGCATCTGCCACTTCGGGAGGAGTATATTTTTCATCGTGTTTGGCCAGAATCTGAGTCGCCTGCAGCACCAGGTTTTCATCTACCTTACCGGAGGCAATGGCAGCCTCTCCTTCAGCGAACAGATCCGGCAGAATCCCTGTGTGTTCAACAGTCAGCATCTCGACACCATCAGTGATTTTAAACTGTACCCAGAGGGAATCATCCGAGCGCAGCACTGAGCCATCGACCACCATGCCACCAGCCCGCAAAAACGTACTCTGGGGTGCCTCACCGGAAACGATCTGTGCCGGGGTATAAAAGAAATTGCCATTCTCGCGGAGCATATAGACCACCAAGCCAATCACTAGGGCGGCAGCGGCCACAAGCAGAATAACTAGCTGTAAACGTTGTTTACGCAATGGATGCATTAATTACTTTCCTCATGGGGTTCTGACAGAGCAGCTGTTTTTGCGGCAAGCTCACGATCCTGTTGTCGCTGAATATCTCGACTCACTTCTTGCAGTAGCTCACGCTGCTTAAACAATGGTGCAATAACCAACCACAACATTGCCGCCAGGGTCACAGCGACCGATGACCACACATAGACTCCATGGCCGCTCATATTGATTAGGGCTGGAATATTTTCAAAGTACATATTCAGCTCCCTGCCTTGGCAGTTGCCAGTTCGCGAACCCAGCTAGTCTTGCGTTCGCGGCGGAGGATTTCATTGCGAGTGTGGAGAATCAGCGCCACCGCATAAAACAGGTAAAAGCCAACAATCATCACCAGCAGGGGCATAAACATATCCATATGCATACTCGGCGCCGAGGTCAGTTTGATCGTCGCCGGCTGGTGCAAGGTATACCACCAGTCCACAGACTTATTGATAATCGGAATATTCACCGTGCCCACCAGAGCCAGAATGGCACTGGCTTTACTTGCCGCATCAACACTGTGATAGGCGTACTGCAGAGCCATTACACCAGCGTAGAGAAACAGCAGAATCAGCATCGAAGTAATCCGCGCATCCCAGACCCAGTAGGCACCCCAGGTGGGCTTACCCCACACCGCGCCAGTAAACAGCGCAATAAAAGTCAAAGCTGCACCTATGGGCGCCGCCGCTTTCATTACCATATAGGAAATTTTCATTTTCCAAATTAGGCCGATGGCGCCGGCTATAGCCATAATAAAATAGCCTGACTGAGCTAAAAATGCCGCTGGCACATGGATGTAAATAATTCTAAAACTATTCCCCTGTCTGGCATCTTCCGGCGCAAAAGCCAGCCCCCAAACCAAACCCGTGGCTAACACTAGCAGCGCCGCCAGGGATACCCATGGCAGCCATTGACCGCTGCGCTGATAAAACCAGCGCGGTGAGCCGAGGCGGTAAAACCACTGCCAGTTAGAGGACTCTTTAGGGAGCCATTTGGAGAACAATCTGGAGAGCCAACTCATATCTGCAAACCTATCCTATTCATTAGTTACTGGCCGTGACGCGCAGCGCCCCAGCTGCTGCCAGGGGGCACAGCGCCACTGATGCGGCGAACATGGCACCCAGTATCGCCAGTGGCGGCAGCCAATTTAATCCATCGACCGCATAGCTAACCGTCGCCGTGCCAAAAATAATCACCGGCATATAGAGAGGCATCACCAGCAGCGACAACAACAGTCCACCCTTGCGCAGGGACACAGTCAGCGCCGCACCCACAGCACCGACCAAACTTAAACAGGCGGTGCCCAGGGCCAAGCTACAGACCAGCGGCACATATCCTGCATTGGGCAGCGACATCATCAAACCTAGCACTGGTGATACCAGTGTCAGAGGCAGACCAGTGGTCAGCCAGTGGGCGGTTACTTTGCCTAATATGGGCAGCGGCAACAGCTGCGGAGTAATCAACATCTGCTCAAGGCTGCCGTCTTGATAGTCACTGGCAAACAATGCGTCCATCGAAAGCAGCGTCGCCAGCAGCGCCATAACCCAAATCATGCCCGCCGCAACCTTTTCAAGCTCGGCAGCTTCTGGTGTTAATCCCAGGGGAATCAGGGTCGACACCATAATAAAAAATATCACTGGACTGGCCACTTCACCACGGCGGCGGTAGGCCAGCAATAGATCCCGTCGCAACCAGGCGGCAAAACCGCTATCCATTTTTCTCGCCACATGACTCGTCATTAAGCTATTGCCTCGACATCAGACACGAGCTTATATCTACGCAGGCCAGTCAGTGACAGATCTTGGTGAGTCGAGAGAATCACCGCACCGCCCTTCGCCACATGCTGCTGAAGACAGGACTGCAAAAATGCCACCCCCTGCTTATCAATCGAGGTAAAAGGTTCATCTAGATACCAGAGGCGTGCCTCGCTGATCAGCAACCGTGCCAGTGCAACCCGGCGATGCTGTCCTGCCGACAGGGCGTAACAGGGCAAATCAGTGTATCCGGCCAGGCCAACCTGGGTGAGCGCATCTTTAACGGAGACATCATTTGACTGGGCTGAAGTAGCCACCATCCAGCGCAGATTTTCCTCGGCGCTGAGATTTAATTTAACCGCGGGCTGATGGCCGATATAAAGCATATCGGAGAGATAGTCGTAACGGCAGGCTGAGAGCGCCTGGCCAAGGTAGGAAATATTGCCCGCGCTTGGCTGCAGAGAGCCAGTAAGCATGCGCAGCAAGGTAGTCTTGCCGCTGCCATTAGCCCCTTCAATCTGCAAAACATCGCCAGGATCAACAGAAAAATTCACCCCTGAGAACAGACAGCTGTCGTCCCGTTCGAAGGCGAGATTTTCAACACTCAATAATGGCGCTTGCGACACAGATAGATCCCAGGGGAAGTGAACTTTTGGCGTCCGGCATTATGCCAAAATTAGGCGCTGAATGTTGCAAAAATCTACTTGCAGGCTTTGCAGTGGAATGAGTGATCGAAAGTATCAGAAAGCTCGGCGCGACGGCCGAGCTGGGGATGTTGTTACATGGTTAAAGTTTCGGCTTTAACTCCTCCGTCCTAAACCTTGAATCTCAATCCAAGTCAAAATCGTCATCATAGTCTTGGACCTGCTTTTTGAGGCGCGCCTGCTCAAGCTTTTCCTCTAGACGTCGACGCGCTTCCCGATCAACCTCCATTTGGCGCTTTTCAGATAGCACAGGTTCTTGCTCCTCGGCAAAATCGTCGTCTGCATCCAGCTCTATTTCATCGCTCATAAGTTACCCTTAGATTAGAGCTCACAACAGAATTCAGCCAACCGCGCTGCACCCATTAACAGTGCAAAAATTAATTCTAAAATGGGTTTTCGTCAAGAACTTAAAATCCATGTTTTTCAATGAGTTAAAAAATAGTTTTGCCGAATAGGTACGGCCACATCAAAATCACAGCTAGAGTAAGCTAAAGCCAAGATAGCGGGTGCAAAAAGCAATCTGACACTGCCCCCCGAAACTAATAGCTTGCCTGGCACTCCAATCCCTAACTGCACTCAACCCGTAATATTTGTATAAAAAGGCTGAACCACTTAATTCCCCAATGGAGCATGCAAGAAATGAAGCCCAACCTACCACGCGCCACCGCCATTATTCTGCTTAGTCTTTTCAGTTTTGTGACACTAAAGGCCGTTGCCGAGGAGCAGAGTGCCATATTTGCCGGAGGCTGTTTCTGGTGCACAGAGAGTGATTTTGAAAAGCTCGATGGCGTGATATCTGCCGCATCAGGCTATATAGGTGGCCATTTAAAGAACCCCACCTATAAGCAGGTGTCCTCAGGAGGCAGCGGTCATACGGAAGCCGTCGAGGTCATCTATGATGACCAAACTGTCAGCTATAGCGAACTGGTGGAGTATTTCTGGAAGACCATTGACCCTACAGATGGCGGCGGCCAGTTCTGTGATCGCGGTCAGCAGTACCGCAGCGAAATTTTCTATCAGAATGAAGAGCAGCGCCGTATCGCCCAGGCATCAAAAGACGCTCTTGCTGCTAGCGGTTTACTGGAAGCGGAGATTGCCACCCAACTCACGCCCTCGAGTCGTTTTTATCCAGCAGAGGATTACCATCAGGATTACTACTTAAAGAATCCGGTACGCTACAACTACTACCGCTGGGGCTGTGGCCGTGAGAAACGTCTGGCGGAAGTTTGGGGTACGCCAGCAAAGTAATAACCAAAAGCGTTAGATTAGCGGCCCATCACTAGTGGGCCGCTACTTGCGCAGGGAATATAACTAGTGAACAACCAAGACATCACCACGAGTGTGATGGATAACTTTTTCTGAAGTATTACCAAAAAGCTTGTCCGTCACTTTGGCGGTGAGCTTTCTGGCTGCGGCGCTGCCAATCACTAGAGCGCCGGTGTCGCCTACTGCATCCGCAAGTTCATTGTCGACAAAACCGCTTCTAACCTCGGTAACATCTGCATCAATATTGAGTTTCTCAAGGGTTTTCTGCATAACCTCTTGCGCATGATCTAGCGCCCGCTCACCCATATCCGCCATGACAACGGGGAACTGCCCCGACATTCCAGGCACAGGCCCAACAATGGCCTGAGTTTGCAGCCAGTCTGGAACCACGGATACCACGTGCAATTCGGCACCCAGAGCGGTGGCAAGCTCACTGGCTTTTTGCAATACCCGCTCACCCAAGAGTCGATGATCTTCAGTCTCTTCCAGCGTACTAAAGGCCGCCACTACCCGGTCTATTTGTGCAGTGCTGTCATTAACCAACCAAACCGGACAGCTGGCACCGCGCAATAGATGCCAGTCCTCGGGGGTATGTAAAAACTCGGCGATTCGAGAATGTCGCCGCACGGCCTTGATAACCAGGTCTGCGGAAATCTTTTTCGCCTCCGAGATAACATGAAAGTGCCAGCGCCGCCCCCAGTGCATGGTCGATGAAAACTCATCGCCGAACTTGTCCGTGAGCTGCCGCAGCTTGACCTCGGCTTCATCCAGTATTGACTGCTTTACCTCTTGATAGTTATCGAATCCCACATAGCGATTAAGTTCTTCAATGGAATCATAGACAGTCATAAATAGATGGATATCACCGCCACTGGTAGCGGCCAATTGAATTGCCTGCCTGAGTACATGTTCATCGCTACTTGAGCCATCCAACACCACCAGCATATTTTTCATTACAACCCTCGCAATAGCATTATTCACAGTAATTTCAGTGTAGTTGGCAATTCTTTCAGCGGCACAAATTATACAAGCACAGAAAAATCGACCTGATGTAGATCAACTCAAGGTCTATACTAAAAATAGGCAGAACCGGTGGATTGCAGACTGCCGAATGCGGCCAGCGAAACGCTATTGTGGCTGGCGGCTTAACTTAATATTCCAGATATCAGTGGAAATCTGGCTGCCGACAGACCTATTTTTGAAAGGGATTTCTAATCATCGAGACTACAGTGAAAAAAATATTTGTCGGCTTTGAAAGACCCCTTAGCTGCCGCACCTGCCGTATGAACAGCCTCTGCTTACCACTGGGCCTTGATGCCGATGATCTGCATAAACTGGATGGACTTATCGAGCGCAAAAAACCGCTGCAGCCGAGAGAGGGGGTGTTTTTTAGCGGTGCTCCCTTTACCTCCATCTACGCTGTTCGCAGCGGCTCAATTAAATCTTTTTGCATTGACGCCGACGGTCGCGAACAGGTCACTGGATTCTATTTCCCGGGGGAGATATTTGGCTGGGATGGACTGGCCGACGAGCAGCATCAAAATACTGCTATCGCCCTTGAGACCACTTCTATTTGTGAAATACCCTATGAGCAGCTAGATAATTTAGGCAACTCAATACCCTCTGTACAAAAATATGTGATCAAGCTGCTCAGCCGCGAGATCAACGCCGACCAGCGTCTGATTGCGCTGCTGGCAGGCAACTCGGCACGGCAGAAACTCGCCAGCCTATTGCTCAGCATCTCTGATCGCCTGGCCCAACAGGGGCTCTCTTCGACACGACTCTGGCTGCCTATGTCTCGGGGTGAAATCAGCAACTATCTCGGTTTAACAGTTGAGACGGTGAGCCGGGTGCTGGGCCACTTTCAGAGAAGCAAATACCTAACTGTGAATAAAAAAGAGATTGAAATACTTAACAAACAAGCGCTTCGCGACCTCATGCACAGCGCCGAGGAAGTGGAATAATTTACAACTGACCTATTTGCCATGATAATCCGCCCCAACAACCCCTTAATTTAATTCCCTATGGAGACAAACAATGGCCACAGCAAGTGCGCGACATATATTGGTGGATAGCGAAGAGAAATGTGCAACCTTAAAACAGCAGATTGAAGCTGGTGCAGACTTCGCCAACGTAGCAAGTGAGCATTCGAGCTGCCCTTCAGGTAGCCGCGGCGGCGACCTAGGTCAGTTCGGCCCAGGACAAATGGTCAAAGAATTTGACGATGTAGTGTTCAGCGGTGAGCTAGGCATGGTTCACGGCCCGGTTCAAACTCAATTTGGCTATCATCTATTAGAGATCACCAGTCGCGAAGGCTAGTTTATTTCTCTTTAACTCATCAATGTCTGCCACAGAAACACTGCTTGCTTTTGACATTGATGAGTTAGTTATCCGTTGTTAAAAACCCTCCCGCAAAATCGGTTAGTGATTGAGCTAAAACGCAGCGAGCCTTACAATAGCGTCTATCCGCTGCGTTAAAAGTCAAACAATTCAAACGCAGACAATCCGCAAGCTGAGCTGTTAACTTCAGAGACTGGTTCAGACACTGGAAATCTACATGAAAATCTATCGAGTTGGCGGCGCTGTGCGCGACAAACTACTCAATTATTTCAGCGATGAAAATGATTGGCTGGTAGTGGGCGCGACCCCAGAAAAAATGGTCGAACTCGGTTACCTGCCGGTAGGCAATGACTTCCCCGTATTTATTAAACCCGATACTGGTGAAGAGTATGCACTGGCCCGCACCGAGCGCAAATCGGGCCATGGCTATGGCGGTTTTACTTTTCATGCCGCTGCGGATGTCAGCCTTGAAGAGGACCTGGTGCGCCGGGACCTGACTATTAATGCCATGGCCGAAGATGACGATGGCCAGCTCTATGACCCCTATCAAGGCCAGGCGGATCTGGATAAAAAGATTCTCCGCCATGTCTCCGAAGCCTTTACTGAAGATCCACTGAGAGTCTTGCGAGTAGCTCGCTTTGCCGCTCGCTATCATCATCTGGGCTTCACTATAGCGCCTGAAACCATGGCGCTGATGACAGCCATTGCCAGCAGCGGTGAGCTCGACTATTTAGTTGCCGAGCGAGTCTGGAAAGAAACCGAGCGGGCTCTCGGCGAACGTTCTCCGGATATCTATATCGAGGTATTGCGCCAGTGCGGTGCATTGGATGTGCTATTCCCCGAAGTCTCACGACTTTTCGGTGTACCCCAGCGTGCAGACTACCATCCAGAAATTGACACTGGCATCCATACCTTGATGGCACTGCAGCAGTCGGTTCGGCTTTCCCGTAGCAGTAAAATTCGCTTTGCGGTACTGGTCCACGATCTCGGCAAAGGTATTACTCCAGACCATGTATTGCCCAGCCATCGCGGCCATGAAGCCCGAGGTGTGCCACTGGTCAATGATGTGTGCGACCGTTTTAAGGTGCCCAATGATGTGCGCCAATTAGCTCTAGTCGTCACTGAGTACCACCTGATGTGCCACAAGGCCCAGGAGCTGAAGCCAGAGACAATTGTCAATCTGCTAAAAGGTGTGGGGGCGCTAAAATCTCGCGACCGTCTGGAAGACTTTATCCTCTGCTGCGAGGCCGATGCCCGAGGCAGAACCGGGTTTGAAGATCGCGCATATCCCTCTTCGGACTATCTCCGCGCAGCTGTCGATGGCATTAGTAATATAAGCGTTGCCGACCTGGTGGAAGCCGGCATAGATGGCGCGGAAATTGGTCGACAATTGCATCTCCGCCGTACTGCACGTATGACAGAAATCAAACAACACTATTCAAGTAAGTAGCCGATTATGAGCAACAGCATCGCAACCCCTGTAGTACTGATTACCGGCGCCGCCAGACGCATAGGCGCAGTCACCGCCGAACTATTTCACAACGCCGGTTATACCGTGATTATTCACTATAATCGCTCCGCTGCTGACGCCGACCGACTCTGCGAAAAATTTAATCAGCTGCGTGACAATAGTTGTCTGCTAGTCCAGGCGGATCTCAATGATATGGCTGGTATCCATAAGATTATTCAACTGGTGGACTCCATCGGGCGTCTCGATGTGCTGATCAATAATGCCTCAAGCTTTTATCCCACGCCTCTGGAACAGTGTACCAATGAGCAGTGGGATGATCTGATCAACAGCAACCTCAAAGGGCCGTTTTTCCTGACCCAAGGTCTGGCGCCGCAGCTTAGCGCTGCCCGAGGCTCCGTGGTCAATATCTCCGATATGCACGCCCGACAGGCTCTGAAGGACCACCCTATCTATACCATTGCCAAAGCGGGCAATATCGCCATGACCAAATCAATGGCGCTGGATATGGCTCCTCATGTGCGGGTAAATAGTGTCGCTCCAGGCGCGATTCTGTGGCCGGAGCACGAGGAAGATGATATTTCCAAGCAGAACTCTGTGCTCAGCAATGTGCCTATGGGGCGTCTGGGAAATGAGATGGATATTGCCGGAACAGCATTCTTTCTGGCGGTTGATGCCAGTTATGTGACGGGCCAAACCATCGCCGTGGATGGCGGTAATTCAAATAGTCTTTAAGGCGGCTATGCATTACATGACGCCGCAGGCGCTCTACATTGCTCTACATTGCTCTACATTGCTCTACATTACAAGACGCTGCAGGTGCTTCACATTACAAGACGC
>JAFMBU010000036.1 GCA_017858295.1 Porticoccaceae bacterium
TGTTAGTTAGCCTGTGTTAGTTAGCCTGTATTAGTTAGCCTGCCCACAGGTGTAGCCTTTGAAAATAGCCTACTCAGCCATATAGCGAAAGGTAAAATTAACCCGGGCTTGGTCAACCTTCTTGGTTTTGGCTATTCGGTGCTGCCAGTATGTCTGAATACCAGCCCCCATAAGCAATAGCGAGCCGTGGGGCAGAGAAATATCGAGACGTTCTTTAGTGAGATTGTGGCGCAGTTGAAAGACCCGCTCAGCACCCAAACTCAGGGATGCCACCAGAGGCTCAAAACCCAGCTCTGCTTCGTCATCCGCATGCCAGTCAACACTGTCCGAGCCATCGCGGTAATAGTTCACCAGGGCCCGATTAAAGGACTCCCCAGACTGAACTTCGATTTTCTCGCGGAGCTCATCTATCCAATTGGGAAAGGCCACCGCTTGCAAGCGAATATTGGAGTAGGTGTAACTGGTTTTCGGGTTGCCAAACCATTGCTGCAAGCGGGGAATAGGAATTGTCTTGCCAGCGATTCTAATCACATCACTGCGCCAGTCAATATCATTTATAGACTTACTGAGTAGGCTATCTGCCCTCTCTCCATCGAGCCAATTGGGCCAGAAGGTAATCTGACTTTGACGCGTCTCGGTCAACGGAAGCGGTATTAGCTGGTGATCAAAAAGGTCCATAGGTCAGTCGCCATAAACTCTGGGTTCAATTTCCAGATCAATCTCGAAGCGCTGGGACACTGCAGTACGCACCTCGTCTGCTAGGGCTAAGAGCTGAGCGCCACTGCCGCCACCAGAGTTAACCAGAACTAGCGCCTGCTGCTGATGCACGCCTACCGGCCCTCGCACTGCACCTTTAAGACCGCACTGCTCAATCAGCCAACCTGCGGGCACTTTGAAATCACCATTGACCTGGGGGTAGCTGGGCATATGAGGATACTGCTGGGATAGCGCCGAAGCCTGCACCTGAGGAACTATTGGATTTTTAAAAAAACTGCCAGCATTGGGAATAATGTTGGGGTCAGGGAGTTTTGCCGAGCGAATCTCACAGACCATGGCGCTGACCAGCTCTGGGGTAATCGCCGCCACAGAATCCGCATACTTATCGATAGCGGTCTGCAATGCTGGATACTGAATATTGACCTTAGGCTCTGTGCTCAGGGCCAGCGTGATATCGACAATAATATAGCGGTCCCGGCCAATATTTTTAAACAGACTGTCTCTGTAGCCAAAGTCACAGGCGGCTTTATCAAATTTGACCATTGCCCCGGATTGCTTATCTATGGCGGTGAGTGAGACAAATAAATCAGCTAACTCAACACCGTAAGCACCAATATTCTGGATTGCCGCAGCCCCCATATTGCCGGGTATCAGCGATAGATTCTCCAACCCATACCAGCCCTGTTTTAAGCAATGCAGCACTTGATCATGCCAATTTTCACCTGCGGAAAAAGTCACTTCAACAGCCTGACCCATAACCTTATGGCTTAAACCCTTGAGCTCAACACTCAGCACCAAGCCAGCTATATCCCCTGCCAGCACTATATTGCTGCCGCCACCAAGTGGCGTCACCGATAGATTCTTGGAACGGGCAAATTCTAATGCTGCGAATAGCTCAACAGTAGTCCGAACGGCACAAAAATACTCTGCAACTGCTGGCAGTGCCAAGCTGTTGTAGGGTTGCAGTGACACTTTTTCGTGAATAGTCGGCATCAAAGGCCTAACGCTTGGGGATGACTGGATTGAATATGTCGCAACAACCCACGGGAAGCATCTTCAACCAGACCAAAGACCAATTCAAACCCATCTTCGCCACCGTAATAGGGGTCGGGAACTTCCTGCACTGCAGACTGCTCGGAGAAATCGAGAAACAAACCCAAGTGACCGGCGTATCCCTCTGGTTGCATAGCGCGCAGATCTTTGAGGTTGGCATTATCCATGGCGATTATGTAATCAAATTGATTAAAGTCGGCGCTAGTCACCAAGCGGGCTCGCAACCCACTGAGGTCATAACCTTTGGCCGCAGCCACCTGAGCTGTGCGCTGATCCGGGGCATGGTCTAGGTGCCAGTCTCCGGTGCCTGCTGAGTCGACCTGGATAAGATCGCTGTAACCTGCCTGCTCTACCAGCTTAGCAAATACGCCATGGGCTGTAGGTGAACGGCAGATATTACCCAGACAGACAAATAGGACCGATAGTTGAGTTGCTGTAGTCGCCATACTGACCTCAGAATTGCAATAAGCTAGAATTTCATTAGGGTTAAAATACAGTTAAAATATTATTTAAGTTTCTTTCATAACCTATTGTTATTATTTGATTTTTAGCAGCTCTACAACCACCTGCAAATCTTCCTCTGTATCTATCCCAGCGGGCACTGGCTGCAGTGCCGGTGCTGCGTGAATCGCCACCCCGTGCCACATAAAACGCAGCTGCTCGAGCTTTTCTGTGGCTTCAATCGGCGCCACCGGCCAGGTAACAAAGTCATTAAGTTCTTTTACTCTGTAGGCATAGATACCTATATGGCGACTAAAATTATAGCTTTCAGGTAGAGCCTCATCGGCATTAGCCGAGTCGATTAAATCTCGCGGCCAGGGAATTGGTGCGCGGCTAAAGTACAGCCCAATAGATTGCTTATTGCTCACCAGTTTAACCACATTGGGATTGCGCAGATCAGCATAGGTCTCGATAGGTTCAGACAGTGTCGCCACTCCAGCCTGAGGATTGGCGGCGAGATTACTGGCTACCTGATCGATCACTGCTGGCGGAATCAATGGTTCATCCCCCTGGACATTGACCACTATTGCATCGTCGGCCAAACCCAATAGTGCCGCCACCTCTTGCAGTCGGTCAGTGCCGGATGGATGATCCGCTCTGGTCATACAGACTTCAGCACCAAACTCAAGTGCGGCCGCTTCAATGCGCGGATCGTCGGTGGCAATAACCACTCGCTGAGCCGCGCTCTTGCCAGCCTGCTCCCAGACCCGCTGAATCATTGGCTTGCCGGCAATATCCCGCAGGGGCTTGCCCGGCAGGCGCATGGAACCGAAACGGGCTGGAATAATTACTGTAAATTGCATAGAACCTCTAATGTGCATTGCTCTGTATTTACAAGCTGCGCAACTGAGCTGCCAACCTGTCTATAAAGTCGTCTTCAATCTGCGCCTCGATCTCGAGCACCCAAATATTATCCGCAATGGAACCTTGACCAAGACTTTGCCTGTGGTCAGAGCCAAGTAACTTAACCGCATCTTTAGCCGTAACAATCACCGCCAGATCATCCCCAAAGCTTAGATCCTCTGGGCCCAGAGCCTGATGATCATTGTGACTGTGAAGCTCGGCTTCTAGCCCCAAAGATGCCAATGTATTGGCAAAGCGCTGAGGATTGCCTATAGCCGCCACTGCATGGACAGCCTTGCTTTGCTGCTCAGTCAGCCACTGATCAATTGCCTGACTGACCCCGGAACAGAGCTGAGTCATTCTCCGCGGCGCTATTTGCATCTGCTCACAGGGAACGCCGAGGTTAACCGGCATGCCGCCATTAACCACGACAAAATCCGCTTGCTGTAACCGCTCTGGGCTTTCACGGAGCGGCCCAGCGGGCAGACAGCGACCATTGCCAAAACCACGCTCACCGTCCACCACCACTATTTCTATATCGCGATGCAATCTGTAATGCTGTAAGCCATCATCACTAAGCACCAGATCGCAGTCACTGTGATCAAGTAAATAGGCAACCGCAGCATTGCGGTCGGCGTCGACCACCACCGGGCACTGGGCCAACTGAGCAATTAGCAAGGGCTCATCGCCGCTCGCGGCCACAGGGGTCTGGGCATTGACGAATAATGGGTAGCTTGCGGCTTTGCCGCCATAGCCGCGACTGACCACGCCGGGCTTAAAACCCCGCTGTTTCAGCGCTGCTACCAGGGCCACGATCAGTGGTGTCTTACCGCTGCCCCCCACTGAGATATTGCCCACAATCACTACCGGCGCAGTAAAGCGTTGACCCTGATAGCGCCACTGAAGATAGCGCCGACGCCAACCTGAGATGGCGCGAAACAACCAAGACAATGGCAACAGCAGTTTTAGCCAGAGACTATCCCGCTGCCAAGCGTGGGTTATACGCTGCTCAAGAGACAAGCCTAGACTGCCTCTGGCTCATTAAACTGTTGCCGATAGAGCTGAGAATAGCGCCCCTCTAAAGCCAGTAGTTCATCGTGGCTGCCCTGCTCAATAATACGTCCGCTCTCCATCACTAGGATGCGGTCGGCTTTCTCAATAGTACTCAGACGATGAGCAATGACAAACGTGGTGCGGGATTTCATTAACTCTTCCAGGGCCGCCTGAATATAGCGCTCTGAATCTGTATCCAGTGCCGAAGTGGCCTCGTCAAGGATCAGCACTGGGGCATCTTTTAACAGCGCCCGAGCAATTGCCAGACGCTGGCGCTGACCGCCAGAGAGCATCACGCCATCGTCGCCGATCATAGTGTCGTAAGCATCCGCCATCTGCTCAATAAACTTATCCGCATAGGCTATTTTGGTGGCCGCCTTGACCTGTTCCAGCGAGCGATTAGCCAGCTCGCCATAGGCGATATTGTTGCGCACCGTGTCATTAAATAGGGTGACATTCTGACTCACCTGGGCGATATGCTTGCGTAAATTAGGCAGTTTAAAGTCATTAACATCGACGCCATCGAGAAGAATTTGCCCCTCACCATGATTGTAAAATCGTGTAATCAAACTCGCGAGAGTGGTCTTGCCACTTCCTGAAGAGCCCACTAGCGCAACGGTTTCACCTGGCTTGACGCTGAAGTTAATGTCTTCGAGTATCAATGGACCATTGTCGTTATAGCGAAAATTGATATCCTTAAACTCAACTCGACCAATTACCGACTCCAGCTCGACAGTGCCGCCATCCCGCTCTGGCGTGGCATCAAGGATTTCGAAAATCGATTCTGCAGCAGCTATGCCCTTTTGGATATCGCTGTTCACTTCGGTGATCTGGCGGATCGGCTTGATCAACATACCTGAGGCCACCAGAAAAGTGATAAAACTGCCAGTGCTCATGGTCTCAAGAATGGCTGGACTGAGCATAAAACTGGTGATCCCGGCAAAGGCCAGAGATACCAGCAGCATCACCAGCGGATTGCTAATGCCCTCGGTCAGTGCCATCTTCATATTCTGCCGACGGTTGCTCTGACTGGCCAGCTGAATACGCGCACGCTCGTTCTCCATACCGCCAAACATACGCACTTCTTGGTAACCGCTAACCACTTCTTGAGTGACATGGGTAACATCACCCATAGCACCCTGAATTCGTGTGCTAATCATTCTAAAGCGCTTGCTCACCAAAGAAACGACCAAGGCAACAAAGGGCATTACGGCGAGAAAGAACAGGGTTAATTTCCAGTTTACATAAAATAGATAGCCCATCAGACCCAAGACCAAACTGCCCTGCTGCAGCAGTGTTTTTAGGGCTTTGGTGCTGGCTTGTGTGACCTGCTGAACATTAAAGGTAACCACCGAGACCAGATGGCCGGACATAGAGCGATCAAAAAACTCAAAGGGCAGCTGCAGATATTTTTCAAAGATATCCACTCGCAGAGCGTGAACCAGATAGTTGGAGACATAGGCTAGCCCGTAGCTGCCAATCAGATAACCGATACCGCGCAAGACGCTGATAACCACCAAAAAAAACGGAATCACCAACCAGGGTTTTTCTACCATAAGATCGCCCAAAAGCGCCTCGGCGAACATCGCTGTCATGCCGGTCTGGGGCATACCCACAGAGTTGGCTTCAGCCGCTCCTGTGCTGGTAAGTGTGCCAACCGTATCGGTGATAAAACCCAGTAGATCGACAAACGCCACTTCCGCAAAGGAGTGCAGCACCAAGCCAAATATACTGACTACAAAGGCCAGCCAGTAACGGCGAACATACTTTAACAGGCGCAAATAAGTGGAGGCACCGGTCGGGACAATCTTGTCGCTCATATTGTTATGGCTCTTGTGGCTGTTGCGTTGCAATATTTAGTGTTTCAAATCCTAACCTGCCCGCAGCATCCATGGCGGTAATCACAGCTTGGTGTGTAGACAGCGCATCGGCGGTAATCACCAATGGCATCTTGTTATCCCCAGCCGAAGCATCCTTTAAGGCAGCCATAATGGTCTTGATATCGCGATTTATCAAACTTTGTCCGTCAACCGCATAGCTGCCATCTTTGGAGACCACCAATTCCACTACTTTTTCCTCCCTGGCGATACTCTCAGCCTCAGCCTCAGGAAGGCTGATTAGCATACGCGTCTCACGGGTAAAGGTGGTAGTGACCATAAAGAAAATCAACAGCAAAAACACCACATCTATCAATGGTGTTAGATTAATACTGTTGTCTCGCTGGGGGCGGCGGGGAAACTTCACAGCGGTTTCACGGCGAGCGCAGCAGGCAAAAATGGCGAGAGTTTAGTCATGGTTATTCATCGCTACCTAGGACTGCCGAAACAGGTCGCTGTGCATGGCATCCACCAGCTTGGTTGCCTGCCCTTCCAACTGCACCACCAGAGACTCCACATGGCGCTCAAAATACCGGTGAGAGATCATCGCCGGAATGGCAATAGTCAGGCCAGCTGCAGTGGTAATAAGCGCCTGAGAGATGCCCCCGGCAAGATCAGCGGCATTGCCCGTGCCGAACAGCATAATGTCGGCAAACACTTGAATCATACCCAGCACAGTGCCGAGTAAACCGATCAACGGTGCCATATTGGCAATCGTACTCAGCAGGGTTAAAAAACGTTCGAGTTCATGGACTACCTGAGCTGCGGCCTCTTCGATACTGTCTTTCATAATCTCGCGGCCGTGGCCGGAGTTGCTGATACCGGCGGCAAGAATGTAGCCCAGTGGTGATGTGTCGCGCAGTTCTCGGAGACTCTCGCCGGCTAGCTCGCGATCTCGCAACTGCTGCCAGACTCGAGTGAGTAAACCGCTGGGAACAATGCGATCGGCTTTGAGGGTAATCAAGCGCTCAATGGAGATGGCGACAACGATAATCGAACAGATAAGGAGCGGCCACATAAGCCAGCCGCCAGTGAGGAAAATTTGATACACAGTGTCTTCCATTGAGTCGATTAGTTTTGAATCGCGACCTTAGCATAAAAGGGCTTCAGGCAAAATCTGCAATCCATGTTTAGCGCCACCAGCGCCGAGTTTGGCTGCGGGCTGTGGTGATTTTTAGCTCTCCAGCAAGTTCTCCAGCAAGTTCTCCAGTCCGCTTTTCAGGCGGCTCTCCAGACGGCAACCACTCAAAGGTTATAGCACCCTGCTCTGCAGTATTCCAAACTCTGCTACCTACAGCGCTGTAACGCTTGGTGACAGATGAGTGAGGATGGCCAAACTGGTGCTGATATCCCGCGGAAAATACCACATGCTTTGGCGCTAGTTGCTGAACAAATTTTGCCGTAGAGGAGGTCTTGCTGCCGTGATGGGGCGCCACTAATAAATCCAGCTGCAGACCCTCCAGTCGCCCTGAGTCCAGTAACTGGTATTCTGCAGCACTTTCGATATCGCCGGGAAGCAGCAGCTGAATATCCCGCCAGCGGATACGCAGAACACAGGAGCTATTATTGCCCTCCCTGGCCCTTATCGAATCCACTTCAGAGGTGGGTGACAATATCTCGAACAACACCTCACCCCAACGCCATTCAGCTCCAGCATTGCAAATTTCCACATTTTGCCCTTGCAGCACCGCCTCAGAATAATTCACGCCGGGCCCAGTTATGATCTGCCTGCTGGGCAGGACTTGCTGCAGGGCCGCGAAGCCGCCACTGTGATCGCCGTCCTCGTGACTGATCAGCGCGGTGTCGATCGAACTCCAGCCGCGCTGCCATAAAAAGGGCGCAACAATGCCACTGCCGGCACTAAAGGCCGCACTAAATTGTGCGCCACTGTCATAGAGTAGGTTCCGTTGATCGGTTTCAACCACCACGGCAAGGCCCTGCCCCACATCCAAAACCGTTACCCGCAAGCCAGGTTTAGGCTTGTTATTGAAGAGTAATAAAAGCGCCAATGGCAACACCCCAAGCCACCTTTCCCTTAAATGACGGGGCAGCATTAGGCACAAGCCAGCCAGAAGTGCAGCCGACAAAACCACACTAGATGTCCCCACCGGAGAAACTAAAAAGCCCTGATCTGAGGGCAATAGATCGAGAAACCGCCACAAAAGGTTCACTGACCAATCAGAGATAGTCCAGATCGCTTCGGCTGCGCGGCTTGAAACCGGTAGAAGTAGGCAGCCAAATAGAACCGTGGGTACAGTGACCAGTGACACCCAGGGCACAGCCACCAAATTAACCAGCGGCGCCAGCCAGGACAGTCGCCCAATAAAAAACAATAGCGGCACTGACATAATCACCAGCAGAGCCAACTGAGCACTGACTGTGCGCTTTTTCGGCCACCAGGGATCGATTGACTGCCAGGGAGAAAACCAGGCAATTAAAATCGCCACGGCGGAAAATGAAAGCCAAAAGCCTGCACTCAATACCGCCAAGGGCTGCAATAGCGCAATTAGTGTCAGTGCCCATACCAGACAGACGAAGGGCTGAATGCGACGAAAGCAGAGCTTTGCTATCACCACGACTGCTACCGCAATTAGCGCCCGCTGAGTCGGCAGGGAGAAGCCCGCCAGAAGACTGTATGCGCCAGCGGCGAGCAGCCCGCTCACCGGAGCCAACCAATGTAATGCTGGGCTGGTGAGCCTTAATCCCAAGAGACTGCAAGCAGAATTCATCAGAATCACCAGCCGCGCCAGACCCTTGCCCAAAGCAGCCCCAAACAATGCCACAAGACCTATATGCAGCCCAGAGATAACCAGCAGGTGCACTATTCCCAAGCGTGCCAGATCCTGCCACCAGGCGGCGAGCTGACGCTTATCGCCAATGCTCAGGGCCAACAGCACAGCGCGCCCCCGTGGCGATAAGTCTGATTGCTCAATAGCTTGCCGAATTGTTGCTCTAAGCTGCGCTGGCAGCGAGGCTAGGTTACCGGCACTAAATAATCTGGCCCCAGGCAACTGCTTGGCAAGCTCGGGAGAGCGCACATAACCAGTGGCGCTATAGCTCTGCTGTAGTAGCCAGCTCTGATAATCAAAGGCTCCAGGATTGACAAACCCTCGCGGCGGCCGCAAGCGCACTACCAGCTGCCAGCGCTGCCCCGGATACAACTCCTCCGCAGCGTACCAGCTGAGTAGCAGTTTCGCTGGAACAGGCTGGTGATGAGGATTTCCTGAGACTTGAATAGTCTCAGTGGCAAAACTAAAACGGCTGCGAATCGCGTTACTGTCAACCAGACTAACAATCTGCCCTGTGACTAAGAACTCCTCGCCACTGTACTTCTCTGGCAGGGTCTCACGGAGAAGTTGATGTGCACAAAATATCCCCCAAAGCATTCCCGCACTGAGAGCTATAAGCCAAAGCAATCTCTTTAAGCGGAAAAATACGCAGACTGACAATAGGGTTATAAATAGCCCAAAGCTGACTCCAAAACTTGGCAACCAAGGCCACCAAGCCACCGAAAAAATCCCCAGAGAGAGCATAATCAAATAGGTCAAACTAGATCCTTCTATGGCTATATCCGTTACACTTGCAGCGCTTTCAGCCGCTTTGGACTATACCAATAAGAGCAAATGCTAGTGGGCACTGTAGACCCCAGTGACACTAAAAAAATGTAACTCCACCGCACTCTTGCCGAATAATGGTTTTAACTGATGAAGAAACATCTGCTGATTATCTACCACAGCCAATCTGGCAATACTGCCCAGATGGCGGCGGCGGTTATGCGCGGAGCAGAGGGTGAAGCAGATGTGGAAACTCGACTGCTAAGAGCCTTTGATGCCGATCTGGAGGATTTGCGTTGGGCTGATGGACTGCTCTTTGGTACGCCGGAGAACTTTGGCAATATGAGCGGTGCGCTAAAAGACTTCTTTGATCGAACCTACTATCCTGCAGAGCCCTACCAACTGAATTTGCCCTACGGGCTATTTATTAGCGCCGGCAATGATGGCAGCGGCGCGGTGCGTGAGATCGACCGCATTGCCAAAGGGTACCCCCTGCGCAAAATTAGCGAGCCACTAATTATCAAAGGCGACATTAACCAGCAGCACTTGGAACAATGTGAAGAGTTCGGTCTAGCCATGGCCGCAGGTCTATCCATAGGAATATTTTAACCATGAGCAAAGGCTTAGTTTTAACCGGAGGCGGCGCCAGAGCCGCCTATCAAGTGGGTGTACTCAAAGGCATTGCCAGCATATTGCCAAGATCAGTGTACAACCCCTTTCCGATTATCTGCGGCACCTCTGCCGGTGCCATTAATGCATTGTCTATTGCCGGGCGAGCCGGCCCCTTTCGCTTGCGCACCAGTAAATTAGAGCGTATCTGGAATGAGCTAACACCAGCTGATGTCTACCGTACCGATGCCCTGGGGGTATTAAAAAATACCTTTCACATACTGGCCTCATTTGTCCACAGTGGTTATGGCATAGGCAGGCCGATCTCGCTCCTCGACAACAGCCCGTTGCGCAAAATGATGGATAGCTACGTCAAATTTGATTATTTGGACACAGCCATTAGCAATGGCGAACTTGAGGCTATAGCGATCACCGCCATGAGCTATGCCAGCGGTAAATCGGTAACCTTTTATCAGGGACAGGACAAAATACCAGCGTGGAATCGATCCCGTCGTCGCGGTGAGCATATTCCTCTGACCATTGATCACCTGATGGCCTCAACCGCTATTCCTGGACTCTTTCCCGCAGTCAAGATAAGTAATGACTACTTTGGTGATGGCGCTGTGCGTCAGCTTAAGCCGATCAGTCCGGCACTGCATATGGGTGCCAGCAAACTATTAATTGTCGGCGTCAGTGACAATGCAACCCGCCACAAGGTGTCAGCAGGGCTAGAGCACTCCCCCTCAACAGCACAGATTGTCGGGCATATGTTTAACAGTGCCTTTATCGATGCAGTGGAGAGCGACCTGGAGACGCTCAGCAATATTAATCGTCTCGCCAGTGCACTGCCCCAGTCCCTGCGCGAGAAAAACAATATCACCGATTTAAATCCCGTTGAGGTGCTATCTATATCTCCCACAGAGTCCATCGATAGTATCGCCGAAGAGCATATACACCAACTACCTAGATCCCTGCGCATATTTTTAAGTTTGACTGGCGCTACGGCGCAGGGTGGCGGTTCCAGTGCTGCCAGTTACCTGCTGTTTGAGCCAGGCTTTTGCCGCAAGCTTATCGCTATGGGCATGCGCGACGCCCAGGCAAAGGAAGATGAGATAAAGCAATTCTTTGATCTCTAAGCATAGGTTGAGAAAGGCCAAATATTAACTCAGAAACAGAGCCACATAACGGCTACTGGATAGGCAAATTTTAGTGCTGCGGCTTATTAAAGAATTTTAATCGAGATTGCAGACTAAGCGCTCTAGGCTGACTAAATGCCAGGCATAAAAAAACGCAAAACCGTAGTTTTGCGTTTAGTATTGGAGCGGGAAACGAGGTTCGAACTCGCGACCCCAACCTTGGCAAGGTTGTGCTCTACCACTGAGCTATTCCCGCAAACACTTATCCGTAAGTGCTGTATAAAAATGGCGTCCCGTAGGGGAGTCGAACCCCTGTTACCGCCGTGAAAGGGCGGTGTCCTAGGCCTCTAGACGAACGGGACGGTACTGGCTAGGAGGCGCGCATTCTATTGAGCTACAGATAAACTGTCAACCCTAATGGTGCTTATTTTCATCTCCTTTAACGAATAATTAATTCTTCCCCTAACTTGTCGAAAAAAAGCCGTATCCGTTTCGCATTGGCACTGAAGTCAGAGGTACCCAAGCGCGATACCGAGCGTATATCAATCGCCGTTAAGTCTTCGCCTAGGGGAGTAATACGCACAGCGATATCATCAACAAATTGAAACATGGCCGTGGTCGCCTGAGCCTCAAAATGAAATAACAATGAATCCTGAGCCGAGATCTCCCAACCAAGAAAACTGCCAACAAACAGCGCCTTTTGATAAACACTGCGCGCCGGCATCTGAACCGTCATGGTACGTATATCAGGATAAGCACTTAGCTGCATGGCACTCAATTGCTCAGCACTGAGGTCATCGGCTCCGTAGGCCAGAGAATTCTCTCTAAAGTGCTCCTCATCCCGAGTAAACAGGAACACCGGCGGATTCACTGTGTCACTGGTAATATCGTGAATCTGTGGCGCTCTAATGCCATCGAGACCGACACTCCAGAAAGTTACGCCTGGCGCTATGGAGCAAGCGATTACCAGCACGGCGTAGTCGAGACGCAGCGGTCTCTTTCGCCAGAGATTGGTAAATAATGTGAACAGCCCAATACCCACCACCACCACACAGAGCAGTAGCGCTAAAATATATAGCAAGAAGGCCAGCCGGAATGGCAGCAGATCAGCACGATAACCCAGCACACTGACCACAGAGATGACAAAGGCACCCTGCCCCGACCAACTTATTAATTTCATTAAAGCTTCCCCCACAAGGATATTATTTAGCTACAATGATGCTCGCAGCCGCGCGATCTAGGTGTCGCGCT
>JAFMBU010000037.1 GCA_017858295.1 Porticoccaceae bacterium
TAAGCCAATTAAGTGTCTTAAAACGAAAATCTCTCGCTCTGCTCCGCAATACCTTTTATATAAGTTTGTTCGGCAATACTGCTGCCTGAGCTCGATAGCACAATTGAAGTTGAAGCTCTGGTGCCGTAATCCTCGGCCACAATAAATGCCGACGACAGACGCTTCTCCCAGTCAGCTGGCACCCCAGTGCTGGGGAGCAGGTGGTCTGGGTAAGTTTGGTTCTGCTCTAACAGTCCTAACAGATCGTCGAGCATCTGTTGACTACTGCTGTGTTTATCCAGCGTTTGCCTGAGTTGTTGTCGGGCGTAGTCAACCTTGGGCCAGGGGCTGTCGAGCAGATGATTGCTCAGGGCATAAGTGCCTGGCTCAAGGCTGCGTATTTGGTTGTTAAAGTTATTTAGATAGAGTAATTGGTCGCCATCGTAAATCAGCAGATTAAATCCGCCATACAAATCAAAATCCCCTAAAACTGAGTCAGCCCAGCTTTGGGCCGAGCCTTGGGAGCATAGAAAATCGGTCACCAGATTGCCGCGAGATTTGGGTCGCGCCTCGTGAAATCCTGGTTTGGAGAAGTCTCTAAAGTTGGTCACCGCAGCGAAACGCCCACTGCGGGAAAGTCCCATCCAGGTTCCTCCCTCCTGCTTATCGCGACCCGCTAGCACAGGCATATCCTGCCACCAGTGCATCGGCAGGGTCGGGCGCTGATAGAACTCATCGCGATTTGAACAGACGGCGAGCGAGATATCTGGGCGGTGGTTAAAGGCGATCGCAAGTAGACACATGGCGGGCAGTGTAGCTGCTTCTGATTTAATTTTATGCCTTTATTCAGTCGCCGCGTGGCAGCTGGATAGATAAAAAGTTATCATCAGCGCAGAATTAATCCTTGAGAAACGCAATGCTAAATTATCCACAGATCGACCCAGTCGCACTGTCACTGGGGCCATTTGAATTGGCGGGCACGGTTATTGGGCCGCTGCAGGTGCACTGGTACGGAATTATGTACCTGCTGGCTTTTACCTGTGCCTGGCTACTGGCAACCCGCAACAGTCAGCGTCCCTGGTCGCCAATTGTTAAAACCCAGGTTGAAGATTTGATTGTTTTTGGCGCCTGGGGAGTGATTCTCGGTGGCCGTTTTGGCTATATGCTGTTTTACAGTGCCGACAAATGGCTTGCGGATCCCGGGATGATTTTCCGTATCTGGGAAGGTGGCATGTCATTCCATGGTGGCCTGCTCGGTGTTGCCCTAGCGCTGTTGCTCTATGCCCGCAAGCACAAGCTCGCCTTTCTCAGTCTCGCCGACTTTGTTGTGCCCCTGGTTCCGGCGGGACTATTCTTTGGTCGTCTGGGCAATTTTGTTGGCCAGGAACTCTGGGGTCGTCCCACTGATATGTCTTGGGGCATGTTGTTTCCCGCCGACCCAGAACAGTTGGCGCGCCATCCGTCCCAGTTATATGAAGCCGTGCTTGAGGGCGCGGTACTGTTTTTGATTATCAACTGGTATGCCAGAAAGCCACGTCTGTTTGGTGAGGTCTCGGGCCTATTTTTAATTCTCTACGGCGCCTTCCGCTTTGCCGTTGAGTTTGTTCGTCAGCCAGATCCCCAGTTTGCCGTTGATTCCGGTGCGGCTGAGCTGCTCGGTTGGATGACCCGCGGTCAGACACTCTGTATCCCGATGATTCTCTTCGGTCTCTGGTTAATGCGCAAATCTCTGCGCGGACTTGTCAGCCGCAAGGCGTAAGGTTTTTATGAAGCAATATTTAGACTTAATTAAGCATATTCGCGATCACGGCGTTAAAAAAGAAGATCGCACCGGCACCGGCACCCAGAGTATCTTCGGCCATCAGATGCGCTTTGATCTGAGCCAGGGTTTTCCCTTGGTGACCACTAAAAAGGTCCATCTCAAGTCGATACTCCACGAGCTATTGTGGTTTATTCGCGGCGATACCAATATCCGTTATTTAGTTCAGAACGGCGTCGGTATTTGGAATGACTGGCCCTACCAGAGCTGGCTGCGGGAGACCGACCAAGAATCGGCCTACCCTATGTATTCGCCGGAGTGGAAGGCGAAAATGAAGGAGTTCATTCAGTGCATTAAAGATGATGAGGAGTTTGCTCAGCAGTACGGTGATCTGGGTCCCGTCTATGGTCATCAGTGGCGCAACTTCGAAGGTGTGGATCAGCTTGCCCAGGTGGTTGAGGAGATCAAAGCCAACCCAGATTCCCGGCGCCTAATAGTGTCGGCATGGAATCCAAAAGATATTCCGGTGATGGTTAAATCTGGCTTGCCGCCCTGTCACAGTCTGTTCCAATTTTATGTCACCGAGGGGCGCCTCTCCTGTCAGCTCTATCAGCGCAGCGCCGATGTGTTTCTCGGGGTGCCATTTAATATTGCCTCCTATGCCATCTTGACCCTGATGATTGCTCAGGTATGCGACCTTGAGCCAGGGGATTTCGTGCACACCTTTGGCGATGCCCACCTCTATAGCAATCATATGGATCAGGTAGACGAGTTACTTTCTCGCGACACCTATCCGCTACCGACGCTGGCGATCAATCCCAATGTCGACAACTTATTCGATTTTGTTTTCGAAGACTTTGAGCTACTCGATTACCAGAGTCATGGCCCTATTTCTGCACCTGTAGCGGTCTAACCGCACCCGAGACAATATTATGCAAGTATCTTTAATCGTGGCTGTTAGCCGCAACGGTGTTATTGGTCTAAATAATCAGCTGCCTTGGCACCTGCCGGAAGACCTCAAATACTTTAAGTCGGTGACCATGGGCAAGCCCTTGATTATGGGGCGCAAGACTTTTGACTCCATCGGCCGGCCACTTCCTGGGCGCACTAATATAGTCATCACCCGCGACCCTGAATGGCATGCCGAGGGTGTTCAGATTGCGCAAACACTGCTCCAAGCCATGACTTTGGCGCGGCTGGCCTGCGCTGACGCACAAGCCGAAGAGATTATGGTGATTGGCGGTGAGCAGATATATCGTCTGACATTGCCAGTTGCCGACCGCCTTTACCTAACTGAAGTTCAGGCTGAGGTCGAGGGCGATGCCTTCTTTCCCGACTATGACTCTGAGGAATGGCATCAGGTGAGTGAGCATTTGCCGGAGAAAACCGACACTCACCCCTACAGATATTTGGTCCTAGAACGAAAGTCCAGCTAGTTGTTACATTAGGTAACAAAGCCAATCCTAATCAAGTTCGCCGACCTCAAATTGTGGCCACAGATTGATTCTTTCAGATCAGCCTGTTAAAAAGACGCACCAATAAAAATTGTCAGCCGCTGGGCGCGTACTATTTCCAGTTGTCGATAATATAAAGATCACCAATCCGATAGACCCAGTTGAGGGAACTATGAAAAAGCAACCACTAAAAGCACTGGCCTTATGCGCCGTACTTGCCAGTGGCTTAACTGCAGTTGCAGTTCAGGCTACAGAGGTAAGTGAAGTGCTAAAAGCCGGAGCCGTTAAGGTTCAAGCCGCTAAAACAGCACAGACAAAAGTTGATCGCATCGCCGATCAAACCGATGGTCTCTTGCAGGAATTCAAGCAAGTGAACAAGCAGATTGAAAGTCTGCGTGTTTACAACTCACAGCTTGAGCGTCAGATCGACAGCCAAAAGCAAATGATGGCTGAGCTCGTTGAGTCGATTGAGAACGCTACTGTTATTGAGCGAGGTATCTCGCCATTGATGGAGAACATGCTCAAAGCACTGCGTACCTTTGTTGAGCTAGACGTTCCCTTTAAGACTGAAATGCGTGCTGCAGCTGTCGAAGAACTTTTCGACAACCTGGATAGCGCAAAATTCTCGTCAGCTGAAAAATTCCGCCAGATTCTCGAAATCTACGATATCGAGTCTGAGTACAGCCTGTCTCTGGAAACCTACCGCGATCTCGTTGATATCAACGCTGATGGCTCAGAGGTTGAAGTAGATATGTTGCGCGTCGGCCGTGTTGCTCTGATGTATCAAACCAAAGATAAGTCACAGACTGGTGCTTGGAACAAAGCTACTGGCTCTTGGGAAACTCTGGGTTCTGATTACCGTCGCCCTGTAGACCAAGGCATTCGCATCGCTAAGAAATTGGCACCGCAGGATGTTATGGAAATGCCCATTAACGCTCCGGAGACTGCACAATGAAACTGAAATTCATTAAAGTTTGTGCCGCTTTCTTAGCTGCTGCAGCAGTAAGCATGCCAGCAATGGCACAGGAAGCTAAATCACTCGATGAACTGCTGAACATGATTCAGAGTTCAAAGATTTCTGAAACTCAAGAATATCGTGATCGTGAAGCTGACTTCAAACGCGACCAGCGCAAGCAGGACGCACAGCTCACTAAAGCGAAGAACACCAAGACTGCTGAAGAGCGTCGTTCTGATCGTCTGGAACAGACTATCCGTGACAACGACCTCAAGCTTATTGCCCTGCGCGAGCAGCGTGACAAGCGTCTCGGTTCTCTGAAAGAGCTGTTCGGACACCTGACTGGAGCCGCCGGTGATATCCGCGCCAATCTGACTCAGTCTGTCGTCAGTGCTCAGATCCCTGGCCGTACCGAATTCCTCGATGAGTTAATTGAGAAGATGAGCAGCGACACCCGCCTGCCTTCTATCATGGATATCGAGAAGTTGTGGTTCGAGCAGCAGCGTGAGATGAACGAAAGTGGCCGTGTGGTTAAGTTCAACCGCACTGTATTGCGCGCTGATGGTTCACAAGAAGAAATGGAAGTTGTCCGTGTTGGTACTTACAACCTGATGGCTAACGGCATGTATCTCGAATACAGCCCAGAGAGCGGTCTGGTATCAGAGCTGGCACGTCAGCCTTCTGGCCACCAGGGCAGCGCTGCAGATCTTCAAGAAGCGGTTAGCGGCTTCACCAAAGCGGGCCTGGATCCTACAGGACCACTGGGTGG
This sequence comes from Porticoccaceae bacterium, assembly GCA_017858295.1. Lineage (GTDB taxonomy): Bacteria > Pseudomonadota > Gammaproteobacteria > Pseudomonadales > Porticoccaceae > HTCC2207. The sequence goes on from JAFMBU010000037.1 coordinate 4,917, forward strand.
CGGCTTGTTGCGTGCACTGATCAATACGCCAACACTGGTTGAGCGCTGGCACTTCGGTGGCATTGTAGGTTACGTTATTACTGGCGTATTCTGTGTTGCCATTCTGCTGGCTATCTGGCGCTTCATCTTCTTGCAAGGTGTCTCCTCTAAAGTATCTGCACAGCTTCGCTCTCCGGGCACAGCTGATCTAACCAATCCATTGGGTCGCGTTCTCGCGGTAGCACAGGCCAACCCAGGATTGGATCCAGAGTCTCTGGAGTTGAAACTCCACGAAGCAGTACTAAAAGAGCGTCCAGCTATTGAGTCTGGTCTGAGCTTGCTCAAGATCATCGCCATGGTTGCACCGTTGCTCGGTCTGCTGGGTACGGTTACCGGTATGATTATTACCTTCCAGATGATTACGCTGTTTGGTGCTGGCGATCCCAAGGCTATGGCCGGCGGTATCTCTCAGGCACTGATAACAACAGTACTCGGCTTGGTAGTAGCTATCCCAACTGTATTGATGCACACCTTGGTCAATGGCAAAGCACAGCGTGTTCTGCATATACTTGAAGAGCAGAGTGCAGGAATTGTTGCTGGTTCAGTAGAGGGTCGCTGAAATGTTCTTCGTTGATACTATGGCAGAAGTTGGAAAGTTCATGGATTCAGGCGGCATGGTTCTCTGGGCCATCGTCGTCCTGCTGTTTGTGATGTGGACTCTCCTGTTCGAGCGCATGTGGTATCTCAAGTCCAGCGTCAGTCAAGATGTTCAATACGCACTTGATGCTTGGGAGGAGCGCTCTGAGCGCAAATCCAAGCGTGCTCGTCAGATCAGAGAAAAGCTGATTTCTGAAGTGAGCGTCAAGATCGATGAGAACATTATGATGATCAAAACTCTGGTTGCCCTTGCCCCGCTGTTTGGCTTGCTGGGTACGGTAACCGGAATGATCGTGGTATTTGACGTAATGGCATTTACTGGTGGCGGTGACGCCAAGGCGATGGCAGGTGGTGTTTCTCAGGCAACTGTACCGACAATGTCGGGCATGGTTGCCGCTCTCTCCGGTGTATTTGGCATGACCTATGTCGAACGTGCCGCAGAGCGTGAGAAGCATTTGCTGGAAGATCATCTAACCATGGATCACTAACCGGAGCCTGTCGAAGACAAGGTTCCAGTGAGAGAAAACTATGCGCAATAGACAAACAGGATCACAGCCACAGGGCGAGGCAATTGACCTTACCCCAATGCTGGATGTGGTTTTTATTATGCTGATCTTTTTCATTGTGACAGCATCGTTTATCAAACTACCAGGTGTCGAGGTCAACAAAGTTGACGCCGACACTGCCGAGAGCTACAAGAAAGTCGGCATTCTGGTAGCTATAAGCGACAACAATGAAATTTGGATTGATAAGAAGCGCGTTGAAACTACCGCGCTAAAAATCAATCTACAGAGACTGTATAACGAAAACCCAAAGGGCGGCATGGTTATCCAAGCCGACAATGAATCGAATATTGAAGTAGTCGCCAAGGTGGCTGATGTCGCAACTGACATTGGTATCCGTCCGGTGGCAATTTCGGTAGAACAAGACTGAGTTGATAAGTATGGCCTTTATCAGAATTGGTATTTCTGCTGCACTTGGTGTTCTGGTTACCTTTGCGTTGATCATTTTGATGTACAAATTGATCGATTCGGGCAACAAAGACTTGGATGAGAAGGAGTCGATTAAGATCGCCGACTTCCTCCATGTCGATAGACAGTTGACTGAGAATGCGAAACAGACTCAAGTTGAAAAACCTGAGGATCCGGAGACGCCTCCACCGGATATTCCAGAAGACACTGTAGAGTTTGAAGTTCCTGACAATGCAATCAGCATGGCCGCTCCGGCAGCCAACGCCAACCTGAAGATCGGTGGTGCTGGTGGATTTGCACGGGACTCTGACTATATCCCTGTCTACGTACCCCAGCCACAGTATCCGCGTCGCGCTCAAACTCGCGGCAAAGAAGGCTACGCAGTTATCGAAGTGATTATTACCACAACCGGTGGTACTCGCGATCCGATTATGGTCGAAGAATTTCCCGAGGGCTGGGGCTTTGGTCGCGCTGCACTGAAGGCTGCGTCGAAGCTAAAGTACAACCCGCGGGTTGTAGATGGCGTCGGCCAAGAAGTGCCTGGTGTGCTGTATAAATTTACTTTCCAGATGGCAAAATAAGGAGTCAATGATGTCTAGAAGCACAAAATTTCTAGCTGTATTCGGCGTTGCTTTTTTATTGCCGTTGTTCCTGGCGGTAGTTGCCCCAGGCGCAAGCTTTTCCAGTGCAGTCAATGCTGCTGAAGAAAAAGAAGAGCCAAAGTACAAAAATGTTAAAACGCGCAAGCGCCAGTCTGTAGGGGCTAAGTGTTCCAAAGCTCTAGAGAAAGTGCAGCCCGAGTTAGAGCTCGAAAATTGGGCCGGTTCTCTGGAAATGCTCAAGGCCATTGAAGCTAACGTCAAGACCTGTGCCAGTGATTATGAGCAGGTTCAGGTATGGAAGTTTTCCGCCTATGTTTACTACTCGCTAGACGACTATGACAGTGCCATCCGCTCCTACAAAAGGGTAGTAGACGGCGCTGGCACACCACCTGAATTGCGTTTGGATACGCGCTACACCCTGGCGCAACTGCACACCGTGCAAGAAGACTATAAGAACGCCGCACTGCAGCTTGAAGCTTGGATGGCAGAGTCGTTGATTGTCGGTGCTGATGCGAAGATGTTGCTGGCTCAGATCTATTACCAGTTGGAACGGAAAAAGGACTCACTGCGCTTTGTAAATGAAGCTATTGCCGATGTTGAAGCCAAAGACATTTTGCCGAAAGAAGGCTGGTGGGGTCTGCAGCGTGTGCTCTATTACGAGAAGAATGATTACGATAAAGTAATTAATATTCTCGAGAAGCTGGTCAAGCACTATCCCAAGTGGACCTACTGGCGTCAGCTTGGCGGCATGTACGGCGAGCGCGAGCGTGAAATGGATCGTTTGGTGGCAACCGAGCTGGTTTACTTGAATGGCCAACTTAGCAAAGAGAGCCAAGTTCTGAGCATGGCTTATATGTACCTCGGCGCTGAAGTTCCCTATCGCGCTGCTGTGATTATTGAGAAGGGCATGAAGGACGGCATTATTAAGCGTTCGGCAAAGAATCTCGAAATCTTAGGCACAGCTTGGTATCAGGCTAAAGATCTTAATAACGCTGTGAAGGCGCTGGAAGATGCCTCGAAGAAATCCGATACTGGAAATCTTCAAGCCCGTCTGGCCGGCATTTATTTGGATCTAGGTCGTGATGCTTCCGCTTATAAAGCAGCTTCTCGCGCGGATAAGAAAGGCGACGTGAAGAAGCCTGACTCCAACTTCTTAGTAATGGGTAACGCACTGATTAATCTCAACTGCTACGAAGACGCAGTGGGCGCATTTAAGAAGTCTTTAAAAGTGGCCAAAGATAAGAAAGGTAAGCGCTATCCCAAACAGTGGATCAAGTATGCAGAAGCTGAGGGCAGTCGGTTACAGAAACTGCGTGACGTAGGTGCTACTGTTCCAGGCTGTGCCAAAAACGGTTAGTGGACTAAGCCTAGCAGGCAAGTCGCTACTAGTTAAAGCGTATAAAAAAACCCGGTGCTCACAAACACCGGGTTTTTTTATAGCTAGGATTTTGTAAACCCCAGTGTATTACGCTGTATTAATCGAGTTGAGAGAGGTCTCTAACAGCACCTTTATCGGCGCTAGTGGCCAACTTGGCAAAGGCCTTGAGTGATGCGGTGACTTTCCGTGGGCGCTCTTCTACAGGCTTCCAGCCCAGCTTATCTTGCTCTGCCCGACGCTCGGCCAGTTCGACATCCGAGACCAATACATCAATGCTGCGATTGGGGATATCAATGCGAATCCTATCGCCCTGACGTACCAGACCTATATTGCCACCAGCAGCTGCTTCCGGTGATACATGACCAATAGACAGTCCAGAAGTACCGCCAGAAAAACGACCATCGGTAATCAAGGCACAGGCGGCGCCGAGATTCTTCGATTTGATATAAGTGGTTGGATAGAGCATTTCCTGCATGCCCGGTCCACCTCGGGGGCCTTCGTAGCGAACAATCACTACATCCCCAGCTTTGATTTCATCGTTGAGGATTTTTGCGACAGCTTCATCTTGGCTTTCGGTAATAAAGGCCGGGCCTTCAAATACATGAATTGACTCATCGACACCAGAGGTCTTAACCACACAGCCATCCGGGGAGAGATTACCCGTTAGAATTGCCAGGCCACCGTCGAGACTAAAGGCGTGTTCTATATCGCGCACGCAGCCATTGGCTCGGTCCGCGTCTAAGGTTGGCCAGCGAGTGCTCTGGCTAAAGGCTGTCTGTGTTGGAATACCTGCTGGACCGGCCTTATAAAAAGTCTTCACTTCCTCACTCACGTGACCGCTGACAATATCCCATTTTTCCAGGGCTTCTTTTAAGGTCGCTGAATGAACTGTGGGCAGGTCGTCGTGGATCAAACCGGCGCGATTGAGTTCGGCCAGTATGCCTAAAATGCCGCCGGCACGATGCACATCTTCAACATGATATTCCGGCGTGCTCGGTGCAACTTTACACAGCTGTGGTACCACTCGTGAGAGGCGGTCGATATCACTCAGATCAAAGTCGACAAAACCCTCTTGAGCTGCGGCCATCAGATGCAAAATGGTGTTAGTTGAGCCACCCATGCAAATATCCAGAGTCATAGCATTTTCAAAGGCTTTGAAATTGGCAATCGAGCGGGGCAACACTGAGTAATCATCGTTGTCATAATGGGCCTTGGCCAGCTTAACAATGGTACGGCCGGCCTCTTGGAATAATTCTTTGCGATCTGAGTGGGTCGCCAGCACGGTGCCATTACCAGGTAGTGCTAGACCCAACGCTTCCATCAAACAGTTCATCGAGTTTGCCGTAAACATGCCAGAGCAAGAGCCACAGGTGGGACAGGCGGAACGCTCATACTCAGCAACTTTTTCATCACTGGCGTCGTCATCAACCGCAATTACCATGGCATCAACCAGATCCAGCTTTTGATCGGAGAGCTTGGTTTTACCCGCTTCCATGGGGCCGCCGGAAACAAATACCACTGGAATATTGAGGCGCATAGCGGCCATAAACATGCCCGGCGTAATCTTGTCACAGTTGGAGATACACACCAGCGCATCGGCGCAGTGAGCATTGACCATATATTCAACAGAGTCGGCAATTATGTCTCGCGAAGGCAGCGAATAGAGCATGCCGTCGTGGCCCATGGCAATACCATCGTCTACTGCAATAGTGTGAAATTCACGGGCAATACCGCCAGCCTTAGCAACCTCGGCTGCAACCAATTCACCCATATCTTTAAGGTGCACATGTCCGGGAACAAACTGAGTGTAGGAATTGGCGATGGCAATCATCGGCTTATTAAAATCGTCGTCCTTCATGCCTGTGGCGCGCCAAAGTGCGCGAGCGCCGGCCATATTACGGCCCTGGGTAGTGGTATGTGATCTGTACTTAGGCATGTGAACTCTCGATAACGGAAAAATAAAGGCGCTAAGAATAGCAGAAACAGCGCCTAGCAAACACTAGTCGGAGCAGCTTGAGATTAAAGTTTTTTACTGAAGATTCGCGACTGGCGTTGGTAATTGTATAGCGACTGTTTTTCCGCTGGCAGGGCGCTGACTTCAGCTTCGCTAAAACCCTGTTCTCTAAACCAGTGAGCAGTCTGTGTTGTCAGGACAAAAAGTCTTTCTAGCCCGTTGTCAGTGGCGTCTTTCTCAAGGCACTTGAGCAGACGCGAGGCAATACCCTGATTGTGAAATTCAGGGTGGGTCGCAACACAGGCAAGCTCACCGGCAAGGCTATCTGCTATGGGGTAGAGTGCAGCACAGCCGAGCAGAGTTCCCTCTGGATGTACAACCACCATAAAGCGTGAAATTTCTGTCTCGAGCAATTCGCGGGAGCGTTTAACTAAAATACCCTGCTGTTCCAGAGGCGAAATCAGATCGAGAATACCGCCCACATCGTCAATAGTGGCCGCTCGAATAACTTCCGAGTGATCCTGCATTATCAGCGTGCCGCTGCCCTCGCGGGTAAATAGCTCGCGGAGTAAGGTGCCGTCTTCACTGCAGCCCACCAGATGTACGCGATCGACATTGTTGCGGCAGGCTTGGTAGGCGGCAGAGAGCAAGCTGTAGATCGCAGAATCTTGGTCACCGGCATATTTCAGTGTTGCCTTGAGATCACTTACTTCAGGCAGTGAAAGATTGCGCAGCAGATTGTTATCGGCGTCGACGATTCCCGCTGCTTGGCTGACTAAAATAAGCTTTTCGGCATTCAGTGCGATGGCGGTTTGGGTCGCAACATCCTGATAGTTGAGATTAAACGCTTCACCTGTAGGGGAAAAACCAATTGAAGACATCAGCACCAGAGCACCGGTTTCAAGTTGGTTTTGAATGGCGCTGCGATCAATGCGGCGAATCTCACCTGCTCGCTGGTAATCAACACCGTCGCGAACACCCACAGGTTTGGCGGTAATAAAGTTGCCGCCGATGACGCGTACTCGGGCACCGTGCATCGGTGAGTTGGGCAACCCCATAGATAGCGCAGACTCAATTTGAAAGCGGGTAGAGCCCACCGCCTCTTTGACGCACTGCATGGCACTGGCATCAGTGATGCGCGCCTGCTCGCGGAAATCGGTCTGCAATCCTGCCACTTGCAGGCGCAAATCAATCTGGGGACGGGCGCCGTGGACCAACACTATATTGACCCCGAGACTTTGCATCAGCGCGATATCGTGAACAATGCTGTCAAAATTAGGGTCAAGAATAGTCTCACCACTGATTGCGATAACAAAGGTTTTACCCCTGTGCGCATGGATATAAGGCGAGGTCTCACGGAAAAATTGTACGTAGTTTTGAGTAGTCATCAGAGGATTATAAGCAACAGCGGCCAATAAGTTGAGATAAAAAATTAATAGTTGGCTGGACGCGATCTAGGGGCAGGAATTCATTCGGCTGGTGAGCCACATCAATATCCCCAGGGCCTAGCACAACCACATCCATTCCCAGCTGCTGAAGGTAGGGCGCTTCGGTGGCAAAGGCGACAGATTCCGCCGCATGACCGGTGAGCTTTTCACAGAGCGCTACGATCTCTGATTGGTCGCCACTGGTAAAAGGTGGGACTATAAGTTTCTCCAGTGACCAACCCATATTGTCCGCTTCAGCGGTGACGGCAATTTGACGTTCCAGATCGGCCTGCAGTTGATTCAGGTCCATGCCTGGCAATGGCCGAATCTCAAAGGCCAAAAAGCAGTGCCCGCAAATACGATTGGCATTGTCGCCCCCCTGAATGCAGCCAAGATTTAAGGTTGGGTGATCAATTAAAAATCCCGCGTGTTTTTGCTCTTTCATACGGTCGCGCATAGCCATCAGCTGACCGAGAATACGCTGCATAGATTCCATGGCATTGTTGCCCAG
>JAFMBU010000038.1 GCA_017858295.1 Porticoccaceae bacterium
GGTCTATAGAAAGTCCAGATCCACGTCATTCATAATTTCAGCAATCTCATCCTCTTCGCTGGTCTCTGCATCCAGTACTTCTTTAACAAACTTAAAGTAGACCGTATAAATCACTGTAGGTACACCATCGCGCTCGACGATAAAGAACGGCGCGCGATCGACGCCGTGCTCTGCTGCCAGCAGCATTCCCTCTGATTGATCATTGGACTCGTCGGCAACAACAGTGCGATCGATGCGCTGGAGCTGTCCCGCCACGCGCATCTTCTCTTCAATCTCACCACATTTCTTGCACGGAGACCCATCGGCAAAGATCTTTTTGACCATGGTGATTTTCATACCTGTCTCCCTTAATTGCGCTTACTTGTTGATATTAACAGCGTGCAGACCACATTCTTTCATAGTCGCTTCTTCCCACCACCAGCGACCTTCGCGCTCGTGTTGACCTGGACCAGTAGGGCGAGTGCAGGGCTCACAGCCAATGCTGACAAAGCCTTCGTCATGCAGTTCATTGTAGGGAACATTGTTAGCGCGAATATAATCCCACACTTGCTGAGATGTCCAGTTGGCCAAGGGGTTGAACTTGGTCAGGCGGTCATTTGGTCGAGCAAAGGCCTTGTCATCTTGGATTGCCGGTACTGCAGCGCGAGTGCCCGGGCTCTGATCGCGGCGCTGGCCGGTAATCCAGGCGTCTACGGTCAGCAGTTGCTTGCGCAAAGGTGCAATCTTGCGCACGCCACAGCACTCTTTGTGGTCATCCTGATAGAAGCTAAATAGCCCTTTTTCTTTAACCAACTTCTCGACTTTGGCGGCTTCAGGCATCACCAGGTCGATTTTAATACCGTAGTGGTTGCGCACAGCTTCAATAAAACGGTAGGTCTGAGCGTGAAGGCGCCCTGTATCCAGAGAGAAGACCTGGATATCTTTGCGAATTTTGTAGGCCATATCGACCAACACTACATCTTCGGCACCACTGAATGAGATCGCGATATTGTCAAAGTTCTCGAGTGCGTAACTAAGGATTTCTTGGGGTGACTGAGTTGCCAGTTCACTTTCTATATCAACGATATTGGTGATCGAGTTCATGTAGGGTTTTCCGATAGGTTGCAAAGGGCGGCACTATAGCAAAAGCGGCTAATTAGTAAAAATAATAAGAGGCTATAGGCTTATAACTTTTTATCTGAGCCAAAGGCAATTGCGCAGGTCTTTGTAACCACGTAAAGTGCAGTCAAAATTCAATCTTGGGAGTACTATCTGTGGAAATCGCATGTCTTGATCTGGAAGGTGTTTTGGTCCCGGAAATTTGGATCGCCTTCGCTGAAAAAACTGGTATAGAAGCGTTAAAGAAGACCACCCGCGACGAGCCAGACTACGATGTGCTGATGCGTTATCGCCTCGATATACTGCGCGAACAGGGCCTGGGTTTAAATGAAATTCAAGAGGTGATTGCGACCCTCGAACCACTGCCTGGAGCCATTGATTTTGTCGACTGGCTACGGGAGCGCTTTCAGGTCGTTATTCTCTCAGATACCTTCTATGAGTTTGCCAGCCCACTGATGAAGCAGCTGGGTTATCCGACACTGCTGTGCCACAAGCTAGAGACCGCTGACGACGGTACGGTTATCGACTATCATCTGCGTCAAGCCAATCCCAAGCGCCAGGCTGTAGTGGGCTTTAAAAGCATGTACTACAGAACCATCGCCGCCGGTGACTCGTATAATGATACGACGATGCTAGCTGAGGCAGATGCGGGAATTTTGTTCCATGCGCCGGATAATGTGATTGCTGAGTTTCCGCAGTTTCCCGCCGTGCAGACCTTTGCCGACTTAAAGAGAGAGTTTATTCGCGCCAGTAACCGCGACCTGAGCCTTTAGAGATTGTCTTTGGCGGGGATAAGGTTTCTAATGGTAATCCACCGGATTGAGAGAAGATTGTTTTTTATATGAATAGCAAATCCTCCAGTGCAGATAGAATTCGCGAAAAGAAAAAAATCTTTCTTAATCGTGAACAAAAGATTATCGACGCTGCGCTGTCGCTATTTTTGTCCGACGGTATAGATCGGGTAACCGTGTCCAGTATTGCCGCCAAAGCCGGGATAGGTAAGGGCACGGTGTATAAACACTTTCTTACCAAAAATGAAATTCTTGTGCGCATTATGCTCGATTATGAAGAGAGCATTACTCAGCGCTTGGCCGAAGGCATAGCCAAATCCGAAGCTGGCGAGTCCGGCGCAGCGGCCAAAGCTTACTTTGAGTCCCGCCTGGCGCGTCCTGAACTCGATCGTTTGGTGCAACACTTGGAAGTCCGCTTGATCGATTCCTCAGATGTGGCCGATCAACTGGATCAACTGCACCTTATGCGTCGCTCCAATGAAGACTCTCTGAATAGCATGATCACCCGGTTGATTGAGCGGGGAGTTCTGGAAGATGTTCCCCCACACTATCATTACCTGGCTTGCTGGGCCTTAGCCCAGGGTGCAGTAGAACTGTGCTTTAGTCGCAGTTGGAACTATCGCCTCGACAGTGCCGATTTAATGAAATTTATCACTGGTGTCGGTGTGACCATTGGCAATAGCGGTCAGTACCGGGACCCTACAGTGACTAAGTCTAGCTCTAAAAATACCGCCCTCAAGCCCCTTAAATCCCCCGAATCGAACAAGTAGGCGAGCCTCTCGTGACTGATCAGTTAGAGAGCCTGTTCGCCGATTTGCTGGCGTCCCAAGAAAAAACCTCTGCGTCACTGCCCCCTGTACACCTATGGAAACCGCAACTCAGTGGTGATATGGATATGCTCGTCGATCGAGAGGGGCGCTGGATACATGAGGGGGGCGAAATCAAGCGCCCGGCGATGGTAAAGCTGTTTTCCTCAATACTCTGGTATGAAGAGGGCGACTACTTTCTAATCACCCCAGTAGAGAAGTGGCGGATCCAGGTGGAGGTCGCACCTCTATTTGTGATTGCCGCAGAACGGCAAACTCGGGACGCTGTTCAGGCGATCAAGTTGACCACCCGCACCGGCGACGTGGTGATTGTCGACTCTCAGCACCCGCTCTCCATGCACACCTTTCCCGGTTCCGAAGAGCCACTACCGCTGGTGTTAGTGCGGCGCAATCTCCAGGCGCTCTTAAGCCGCAATGTATTCTATGAGATCGTTGAGTGGGCGGCAGAATCTAGGGATACGGAGAGCCATAAGCTCAGTATTAGCAGTATGGGCGAAGATTTTATTCTCGGTAGTTTCTAAGCCGCCTAAAAAGCAGTCAAAAAAAATGCCCGCATTATTGATGCGGGCATTTTGCTCTCTGGTCTATCTTGCTTGGTAAGCCTTCTTACATAAGCCGTCTCAGGCAAGCTTTGCCGCTTACATATTCGGGTAATTGGGTCCGCCAGCACCTTCAGGCACAACCCAGTTAATATTCTGGCTGGGTTCTTTAATATCACAGGTCTTACAGTGCACGCAGTTCTGGGCATTGATCTGAAAGCGTTGACTGCCATCATCGTTGGCGACCACCTCATAGACACCAGCTGGACAGTAACGCTGGGCTGGCTCATCGTAGAGCGCTAGGTTTTTGCTAATGGGCAGATCCGGATCAGCTAATACCAGATGACAGGGCTGATCTTCTTCATGGTTGGTATTCGACATAAACACCGATGAAGCCTTATCAAAGCTCAACTTACCGTCATACTTGGGGTAGTCGATTTTAGGACACTCACTTGCTGGCTTTAAGGTTTCATGATCTGCAACCTTGTCGGACAGCGTCCAGGGCAACATGCCATTAAAGATATTGATGTCGATAAAGGCATAAGCCGAGCCAATAATATTGCCAAACTTGTGCTGTGCTGGACCAAAGTTACGCTGCATATGCAATTCTTTGTAAGCCCAAGAGCTTTTATAGGCCGCTGCGTATTCGATCAGATCTGTGTTTGACTTCTCAGCTGCCAGTGCTTCGGCAACCGTTTCAGCAGCCACCATGCCAGACTTCATAGCCGTGTGACTGCCTTTGATCTTCGCAAAGTTCAGGGTGCCAGCATCGTCACCAATCAGTATTCCACCGGGGAAAGACATCTTTGGCTGGGACTGCAGGCCACCTTTTAACAGAGCCCGGGCACCATAGGTAATGCGCTCGCCGCCCTGAAGGTATTTAGCGATCTCAGGATGATGCTTGTAACGCTGAAACTCATCGTAGGGGCTGACATGGGGGTTGGTGTAGGACAGGTTAGTAATCAAACCTACGGCAACTTGATTGTCTTCTAGATGGTATAAAAAGCCGCCACCCAGTGACTTGCTTTCATCCAGCGGCCAGCCAGCAGAGTGAACCACCAGCCCTGGTTTGTGTTGATCGGCAGGAATAGTCCACAGCTCTTTAATACCGAGGCCGTAGTGCTGGGGGTCTTTGCCGGCATCGAGCTGGTACTTGGCAATCAGCTGCTTGCCCAGGCTACCGCGACAGCCTTCGGAGAATAGGGTGTACTTGCCACGCAATTCCATGCCCTGCATATAGGAACCTTTCTGCTCACCATTGTGACCAATACCCATGTCACCGGTGGCAATACCCAGAACTTCATTGTTTGCCCCGTAGAGGATCTCTGCAGCAGCAAAGCCAGGAAAGACTTCCACGCCAAGATTCTCAGCCTGCTCGGCTAACCAGCGGCAGAGTTTACCGAGACTGATGACATAGTTGCCATCGTTGTGCATGGTTTTAGGAGCAAATAGTCCTGGAACCTTGATGCGTTTGGTGGCACCGGTGAAGACGAAAATATCATCTTCAGTGACTGGCGTCAGCAGGGGAGCACCCAGCTCTTTCCAATCTGGAAACAGCTCATTGAGAGGCGTGGGTTCGAAAACAGCACCGGATAGAATATGAGCGCCCACTTCAGAGCCTTTCTCTACCACACAGACTGATATATCAGCGTTAACCTGTTTCAGTCGGCAAGCTGCGGCCAAGCCCGAGGGGCCGGCGCCAACGATGACGACATCGTAATCCATATATTCGCGTTCCACACTTATTCTCCCAAGAGCGTTAGATTTGACAGGCGTTATGTTACAACCATCATATGGGCATAGCTATAGCGATTATTGATAACCATAATTTATAACCATGACCGGCCGTCCGAGCTGACTCGTCGGTCGCGTTAGGCCGCGCGGTTGCTTGATTTATCAGGCCTAGCGATGCAATATGTGCGACTCGAAATTTGACCCCCCGCAGGCCTCTAGTGCGGCGCTTCAAATTCCCCTTTTATTCAGCCATGTGGAAGGAAAACCATGAAAGTATTGGTAGCTGTAAAGCGCGTTGTAGACTACAACGTCAAAGTAAGACCCAAGTCTGACGGTTCAGATGTTGATCTGGCGAATGTCAAAATGTCGATTAACCCATTCTGTGAAATTGCTGTTGAAGAAGCGGTGCGTCTCGCCGAAAAGGGTATCGCCACTGAAGTGATTGCTGTGTCAGTAGGTCCTAAGCAGTGCCAAGAGCAGTTGCGCACCGCGCTGGCTCTGGGTGCCGATCGCGCCATTCTGGTTGAAACCGACGAGTCTCTCGAGCCACTGGCGATTGCCAAGTGTTTGAAGGCTGTCTGCGACGCAGAGTCCCCAGACCTTATCCTGATGGGCAAACAAGCCATTGACGGTGATAACAATCAGACCGGTCAAATGCTCTCCGCACTCCTAGACTGCTCACAGGCAACCTTTGCCTCAGAGCTGAGTTTAGACGATGGCAAAGCCGTGGTTATCCGCGAAGTCGATGGCGGCCTGCAGACTCTTGAGTTGAGCTTGCCCGCGATTGTCACCTCCGATCTGCGATTGAATGAGCCGCGCTACGCTTCACTGCCAAATATTATGAAAGCCAAGCGCAAGCCATTGGATGTCAAGACGCCGGATGAGTTAGGCGTAAGCATTGCGCCTCGTGTCACCTTACTGGGCGTTGAATTGCCCGCCGAGCGTCAAGCCGGTATCAAGGTAGAAGATGTAGCCATGTTAGTAGACAAACTTAAAAACGAAGCAAAGGTGATCTCATGAGCATTTTAGTTATCGCTGAACACGACAACAGTAGCCTCAAGCCAGCTACTTTGAACTCAGTTACGGCTGCCCAAGCCATAGGTGGTGATATCGACATCTTGGTTATTGGCAGCAACTGTCAGGGCGCCGCCGAGCAAGCAGCTCAGGTAGCTGGTATCAGCAAGGTATTGGTTGCCGACAATGCAGCCTATGGCCATCAACTGGCAGAAAATGTTGCGCCATTGATTGCTGAAGTAGGCGCCGCTTATAGCCACGTGCTGGCAACCGCTACTACAACCGCCAAGAACATACTGCCTCGTGCCGCTGCACTGATGGATGTTCAGGCTATCTCTGAAATTAGCGCTGTTGTTAGTGCCGACACCTTTAAGCGTCCAATCTATGCGGGCAACGTGATTGCTACAGTGCAGAGCAGTGATGCAATCAAAGTCCTCACCGTTCGCGGTACAGCCTTTGATGCCGCGCCTGCTGAAGGTGGCTCAGCCGCTATTGAAGCAGTTGCCTCTGCTCACGATGCCGGCAAGTCTGAATTTAAGGGCGAAGAAGTTGCTAAGTCAGATCGTCCAGAACTGACCGCAGCAAAAATTGTTGTATCCGGTGGCCGCGGTATGGGCAATGGTGATAACTTCAGTATGATTTACAGTATTGCCGACAAGCTCGGCGCTGGCGTTGGTGCATCTCGCGCTGCTGTTGATGCGGGCTTTGTGCCCAATGATATGCAGGTGGGCCAAACCGGTAAGATCGTTGCTCCAGATCTCTATGTTGCAGTGGGTATCTCCGGTGCGATTCAGCATTTGGCAGGCATGAAAGATAGCAAGGTGATCGTTGCGATCAACAAAGACGAAGAAGCGCCGATCTTTTCGGTTGCCGATTACGGCTTGGTTGCAGATCTGTTTACAGCACTGCCTGAGCTTGATTCTGCGCTCTAATCAATCTGATATGCGCTGAGTTAAGCGGTAATAAAAAAGACCCCATTGGGGTCTTTTTTTTGTCTCAGATTTTTCAAGTGCCTAGTTTGGCTCTTTCGATTTTTGGTTTTTAGCTGCTGCCTTTTTAATCTTGTTTAATTTAGCGCGGCGCTCCTCTGGTGGTAAATCGCGCAGTTCTTTGAGAAGGCGTTGACGCTCTTTGGGGGGATAATGGCTCAGCGCTCGGCGCGCAGCAATCGCTTCACGGCGTTCGCCCTCGGACATATTTTCCCATCGCTGGCGCAGCGCTCTGCGTTCCTCCTCTGGTAACTGCTTAAACCGGCCGCGAGAATCCTTTATGCGCTGCCGCTGCTCTGGTGAGAGCTGCTTCCAGCGATTGGCACCCTGTTTAAATTTTTTGTCTCCGACTTTGCGCAGTAGACGATGTTGCTGCTTGGGCTTTAATTGATCCCAGCGCTCTTCCATGGGCGCCAATGCACTGCGGGCCTCGGCGGGCAGGTTCTGCCAAGGGATCGGCTCATCGCTGTGTTGATCGGCCGCGACGGGCATGGTCGAGCAGCTGAGGGCCGTCAGCAATGCTAAAATTGTTAGTCGCTTATTTCTCATCGTTTGTCTCTTTGTGCGGGCTCTCTGCAAAAGGCTCTCGAAAAAAAAGCCTTTATTAACTGATTGTTTAGCTCTCAATATCCGCTAACCAATCATAAAACTCTAAGTCATCATATAAATCGAAATGCTCATCCGCCACTTCGGAGTAATAATCATCGCCAATGATCTCCCTTTCTGGCGTGATTGTCGGTCCTGTAGGAATATAGAGCAGGGCGACCAATAGTGCCGAACCCAATGAAGTCGCCAGTGCCGGCCAGAGTATGCGATTGGTCTTTCTGGGGTTTTGCTGCAGGGCATTGTTGCGCGCTTGAGCCAGACGAAACAGGTCTTCGCTGGCAGTGTCTTGCTCCAGCGCTACAAGCTGCTCCTGCAAACTGCGTTGTGTATTACTATTCATATCGGTAATCCTCCAGTGAGGTTCGCAGGGAGTGCATCGCCCGCGAGTAATGTGTCTTGACGCTACCCTGGCTGCAGCCCATGGTTTCAGCGGTGCTGGCAGTGCTCATTCCGTCCCAGCAGCGCAGCATAAAAGCTTCTCGCTGACGTCCAGGTAGCTGGGCAACTGCCTCAGAGAGTATTTGCATCTGTAGCTCTCGAGCAACAGTTTGATCTGGGGCGTCGCTTTTGCGGGCTTCAGCGCGGTCGATGAGGTCGGCACCTTCATCGCTGGTTTGCATGCCAAAACTGGCAAGACTAAAGAGTCTGTTTTTGACCGCATTGCGGCGATAGTAGTCGGTGATTTTGCGGTTTAGAATACGGTAAAAAAGTGGTCGCCATTCACTGGCGCTCTTAGCTGAGTATTTCTCCACTAGCTTAAACATGGCGTCTTGAACTATATCCAGTGCGTCATCGCGGCTACCTGTAGCCATTCTCGCCATATGAAAGGCGCGGCGCTCGATACTCTGGAGAAATTCCTCCATGGACAATGTATCCGCAGGCATAGCCATTAACCCAGAGATTTTCTTGTTGCTATTAGTGTCATCAGTGTCAACGTGCTCAAGCCTGTGTTCCTCGGTGATGTCGCTACTGCTTTTGCTTTTGCTGTGGTGCAGGTCGCTGAAATTGATCTCAATATAACGGCCCCTGAGCCTTTCCCCTGGTGCCTGCGGGTCTGGAAACAGCTTTTGCCGTTCCAGCTCCAGCTCCAGTTCCAGTTCTGCAGCAGTTAATTCAGTGTTACCTATAGCTATATTCATCATCTAAAAGTTCATTCAGCAAGAGCATGGTCGTTACCCACTCCAGGTAATTGTCATCGTGCTGGTGGTGGCTGTGTTTATGACCTCGATGATAGCGCCGATAATGGCTCCTGTAGCGATCGTGATGGGGTGCGTAATAATGCCTGCGCAGCTCTCTGTAGCCCGGGTGCGCTCGATGGATGCGACGCTCGCGCCAGTGCTTATAATTATGCCCGTCAAAATGACTGTAGGTGGCGATCCTATCGCGATGCTTTTTCGCCTGATATTTTTTGTCGTGGTAGCTTCTTTTCCAATGATGTTTGCCATGAACCTTTTTATGAGCCTTTTCATGAGCCTTGTGATTACCGTCATAGCTGTGACTAGCAGAGGCTCTATCCTTATCGCGTTCGGCCAGTGCGGTTCCCGGGAAGGCCAGTAAGCCAACGCTCAGGGTCAATATGGTTAGCGCTCTTCGCATGTCAATCTCCTTATTTGCCTGTGGTCCTGTTGAACGGCGGCGGGGGAGATTGGTTGACTTGCGAAGTTCCTAAACCTGTAGCTCTAAGACGGCTTAGAGCCTCAAGTCAGCCCAGATAGGGCAGTGGTCTGAGGGCTTTTCAAAGCCTCTGGCCTCGGTGTCTATACCTGTATCTGCAACCAATTTCATCAGTGCAGGCGAAGCCAGTATCAGATCAATACGCAGACCGCGCTTTGGCTCCAAGTCAAAACCTTTGCTGCGATAGTCAAACCAGCTATAGCTATTATCAGCTGCATTTTGCTCTCTAAAGCTATCCTGCAAGCCCCAATCTAGAAGGTTCTGCAGCCATTGCCGCTCTTCTGGCAGAAACGCACACTTGCCAGTCTTGATCCAACGCTTGGCATTTTCTGGTTTAATCCCCACATCTATGTCCTTGGCCGCAACATTCATATCACCCATCACCGCCACTAGCTCATCAGGGTTAAAGTTGCTGTCTAAATAGGCCAGTAGATCAGCGTAAAACTTTTCTTTGGCGGGAAATTTAGTTGGGTGATCACGGCTCTCACCCTGGGGAAAGTAACCATTAATCACATGCACTGTTTGACCATTGATAGAATACTGACCGTGAATCATGCGCCGCTGGGCATCGTCTTCATCTGATGGGTAGCCGCGGGTAATTGCGACGGCAGGGGACTTACTCAGCAGGGCAACGCCATAGTGGCCTTTTTGACCATGGAAGTTCACCTGATACCCTAGATCCGCGATCGCCTGATGGGGAAACTCCTCATCGCTGACCTTGGTTTCCTGAAGGCCGATAATATCTGGCCCATGCTGCACAATCATGGCTTCTAGTTGATGCAGGCGTGAGCGCAGACCATTGACGTTAAATGAAACTATTCTTGCTGCCATAACTATTTTTCAGCCTTCAGTGAGCGCACCATCAGTTGCTTGTTCATGGGCTTTGCCTGCAGGCGAATTTGATCCGCGAGAATATGGCCAGCTTCTTGAAGCATAGGGTCGGTTTCCGCTATATCTTCCTGTTCTTCTTCGTCCTCATCATTCTTAGCGTTCTCCGTATCAACTACTGAGCTGACTTCAGAGCTGACGGGAGAGTTATCAGTCACGGTTTCATCTGTGGTCTCAGAGTTCTTGCTGGCAGCGTCCTCAACTTTAGTATCGCTATCGACGACCGCGGCATCATCGTCGCTGTCTTTATTGTCATTTTTCCATGCTTTCTGATCTGCATAGAGCTCAAGGCCCTTTAGTTTGCGACGTTTATTTTCCAGCAAAAATCGCTGCTCATCCCAGTCGCTGCTCCGTGCTCGACGCTTTTCAATATTTAGCGACACAGCCTTTTCGGCATCCCAACTATTGCTCAGCTCTAATGTATCCACAAGGTGAACAAAGTCAGGGTCACTAGTGATACGCTGTTGATGCTCTGCTGTCAGTAAGGGCACAAATTGTTTAACCCCAGGTAAGGGCTTAAAGGGCACGCTGTGAATATTGTCCCAGGGCAGGGCATTGTCCTGTTGGCTCTCACCTACCTCGTCTTTGTCATAGAGGGAGGGGAATTCAATATCCGGTACCACGCCGCGATGCTGAGTGCTGTCACCAGAGACACGATAAAACTTCGATACGGTGAGTTTTAACTGACCACTGCTAAGGCCGGTGACGTCCTGCACTGTGCCCTTGCCAAAACTTTGACTACCCACCACAACAGCGCGGCCATAGTCCTGCAGCGCTCCGGCAAAAATCTCTGAGGCGGAGGCGCTGAGACGGTTGATCAATACCAGTAGCGGGCCATTGTAAGCGGCACGCATCATTGCCCGCTGGTCTCGCGATACCTGCTGGTAGGCGTTGCGGATCTGTACCACAGGGCCGGTATTAATAAATAGATCGGTGAGCATGGTGGCTTCATGGAGTGAGCCGCCACCGTTATTGCGCAGGTCTAAGATAATGCCGTCGACCTGCTGTTCGCGGAGTTCAGTGAGTAACTTGTAGACATCTCTGGTGGTGCTTTTATACTCAGGATCGCGCTTGCGATAGGCCTCAAAGTCCATATAGAAGGCGGGAATATCAATCACGCCAAGCTTTAAATCCTTACCGTTCTGGTTGATATTAATAATTTTGCTCTGAGCAGACTTTTCTTCTAGCTTAACTTTGTCGCGGACAATGGCGATCACTTTGGTGCTGTCTGCGGAGTCGCTGCCGCCTTCAATTAATTCTAGTCTGACCACGGAATCCTTAGCGCCACGAATCAGCTGCACTACATCGTCAATACGCCAGCCAATCACATCCACTAGCTCTCCGTCGCCCTGGCCCACAGCAATAATTTTATCTGAGGCTTTTAAAATGCCCTGCATATCCGCCGGGCCGCCGGGAATAACCCTAGCAACCTTGGTGTACTCGTCTTCAGTGCGCAACTCGGCGCCTATGCCCTCGAGAGAAAGAGACATATTGATCTGAAAATTTTCTGTGGTGCGGGGCGAAAAATAGGAGGTGTGTGGGTCGTAGAGCGAGGCGAGGGCGTTAGCGTAGAGCTGGAATACATCTTGGCTATCTCGCTGTTTCATTTGGGTAATCTGGTTGGTAAAACGCTTAACCAGTAGTTCCCGAGCTTTAACTGGCTCTTTGTCGTTGAGTAGCAGGCGGATCATCGAGTCTTTGATGCGCTTGCGCCAATAGTCACGCTGCTCTGAGGCGCTCTGCATCCATTGACGCTCTTCACCGTCGAGAACGATTGTCTCGTCAATGGTGTAATCGAACTCATAGTCGCTCTCTAATAACGCAATATTGGCTTTTAACTGCTCAAGCAGGCGATCACGGAGACGGTTAAACATGACAAAGCCAGGTGTTACATCACCGCGGCGGGCTAAATCATCAAGCTGGGTGGACCACTGGCTAAACTCTTCAATATCTGACTGGAGGAAGTAACTCTTCAGCGGATCAAGCATCTCGATATAGTTTGCAAGATAGCGCTGGGAGAGCTCATCGTTGATATCCTGACCACGGTAATGGCGGGTGGCAAGGCGATCGAGAATCTCACGGTAGAGTGCGGTCTGATCTGACTGCTTTTCGATTGGAGCAATAGCTACAGCAGTGA
>JAFMBU010000039.1 GCA_017858295.1 Porticoccaceae bacterium
GGCATACAGCGCTACGACGCCGGGGCTCAGGGGGAGCATAAAATTATTCGGGGTTTCGAACCCATAGAAACCTATTCACTGCACTGGATAAAGCACCCAGGATTTCGCGATGCGATTGCACGGTTTTTAGTGGAAGAGAAAGCGGGAATTGCACGGCATATAGAGCAGGCAACAGCTATGTTGCCCTATAAAAAAGCTAGCCAGTGAAATAGCTGTTGGGATTCTACCAGCTACCAATGTTCTCCATAGAAGCCCAGGGCTCCCTGGCAGGCAGCGCCTCACCCTCTTGCAGTAGTTCAATGGAGATATTATCGGGGGAGCGGACAAATGCCATATGGCCGTCTCGCGGCGGTCGGTTGATCACCACACCGGCATCCATCAAACGCTGACAGGTGGCATAAATATCATCCACCTTGTAGGCCAGATGCCCGAAGTTGCGACCTTCGCCATAGCACTCCGTCTCGCCCTCTTCTGACGGCCAGTTATAGGTTAACTCAATCAGCGGGGCTTTGGTCTGTTTCGCATTTTCAGCGTCGCTGGGTGCGGCGAGAAAAACTAAGGTAAAACGTCCTTTGGCGACTTCATACCTATAGAGCTCTGAAAGGCCCAAGGCAGTGCAGTAAAAATCGAGGGATTTTTCCAAGTCAGTGACTCGAACCATGCTGTGTAAAAATCGCATTACGTAATCCCTCTAATGGACGTGGGCCTGGCTAAAGGCCCTTCTGGCTTTTTATAAAGCGAGGTAGCGGATATCACTCAGCAGCTTTACCAAATGGGTCATAAAGCGTCCAGCATCGCCGCCATTAATCGCCCGGTGATCATAGGACAAGGCCATGGGCAACAGCAAGCGTGGAACAAATTCAGCGCCATCCCAAACCGGTTTCATCTGTGATTTAGAGACACCGAGAATACCCACTTCTGGAGCGTTCACTATTGGCGTAAAGCCATTGCCGCCAATCGCGCCTAAACTAGACAAGGTGAAACAGCCACCCTGCATCTCTGCGGGCTTCAATTTGCCATCGCGGGCTTTGCCAGCCAATAGGCTGATTTCGGCGGAAATTTCCCAGATACCTTTTTCATTTACATCGCGGATAACCGGAACCACCAAACCGCGAGGGGTATCAACGGCCATACCCACGTGACAATAATGCTTCTGAATCAGGTTTTGGCCATCCGCAGCCAGGGAACGATTAAACTCTGGGTTGGCTTCAAGAGCAGCGCCAATCGCTTTGATCAAGAAGGCGACAGGTGTAACACGGATACCGCGCTTTTCGCCCTCAGCTTTAAGACCTTTACGGAATGCTTCCAGCTCAGTGATATCGGCGTCGTCAAACTGGGTGACATGGGGAACATTTAACCAGTTGCGCTGCATATTGGCTGCCGTGAGCTTTTGAATCTTGCTCATGGGCAGCTCTTCGATCTTACCAAACTGGCTAAAGTCGATGGCTGGAACCGCCGGAATACCGCTGCCTCCAGATACAGCCACAGCTGGCTCAGCTTTATTCTTCATGACCTGCTTAACAAAGTTGCTCACGTCATCTTTGAGGATACGTCCCCGTGGGCCAGATCCAGGTACTTCGCTCAGGGCTACACCCAGTTCACGGGCGATTAGGCGCACTGCTGGACCAGCGTAGACTTGGGCTGAATCACTGAGTGCAGCGGGTTCAACAGCTGCGATGGCGGCTGGCTGTGCCGGTTGACCTGGAGCGGATTGAATGGCATCAGCTGCCGGCTCTACTGGAGTAGCTGGGGCTGCAGCTTTAGGCGCTGCTGGGGCAGTGGTGGCTGCAGGTTCACTTTTAACCGCTGGCGCTGCAACTGGCGCCGCTTCAGCGGTTACTTCGAAGAGTGCCACCGCATCGCCAGTACCAAGCTTGTCGCCCTCGGCAGCTAGGATTTTCAACACTTTACCGGAATGCGTTGAAGGCACATCCATGGTTGCCTTGTCAGACTCGAGCACCACTAATGTGTCGCCTTCAGCAACTTCATCGCCTACAGCAACAGAGATTTCAATCAGTTCAACTTTGTCGTCACTGCCAATATCAGGAACCAGAATCGTCCGTTCAGTAGAGCCCGCAGGACTGGGTTCTGGCACAGTTTCTATAGCAACCTCTGCAACTGGCTCATGGGCCACTTGCTCGACTTCTTCAACCTCAGGAGCCTCAACAGCAGCTTCCCCTGCAACCTCAATCTCAGCAATGGGATCGCCCACTTTAACTGTGGCACCCTCGGCAACCAGATACTTAACCAGCGCACCGCTTGCCGGACTGGGTATATCCATTGTGGCTTTGTCAGATTCCAGTACCAGCAGGGAATCCTCGACCTCTATGCTATCGCCGGGGCTTAAGCCAAGCTCGATAACCTCTACGGTCTCCGCGCCACCAAGATCTGGAACTACTATTGTCTGTATTGTCACATTGATTCCTTTATTCGTATTTTCCACGCTCTATCCACCGGATTAAACAAACAGTGGATTGGCTTTCTCTGGATCTATACCAAATGATTTAATCGCGTCGCCCACTACCGAGTGCTTAATAGAGCCCTCATCTGCCAGCGACTTCAGTGCGGCAACGGTAATAAAGTAACGGTCTACTTCAAAGAAGCTGCGCAACGCTTCGCGACTATCACTGCGACCGAATCCATCGGTACCCAGAACAGTTAGTGGCTGCTCAATGTATTTACGCATCTGCTCAGCATAGTTTTTCATGTAGTCTGTGGCGATCACAACTGGGCCTTCGGCGCCGTCGAGTTGCTCAGTGAGATAGGCTCTCTTTGGCTTGCTCTCGGGGTGCAGTAGGTTCCAGCGATCAACCTGCTGACCTTCACGGGTTATTTCGTTAACACTGGTTAGACTCCAGATATCCGACTCAACCGAATAGGTATCTTTCAGAATCTTCGCCGCTTCACGAACTTCATTGAGAATCGTTCCTGCACCCATCAGCTGCAGTCGCAACTTGGCTTTGCCGCCCTGAGAGAACTTATAGATCCCTTTGATAATGCCCTCTTCGGCACCTTCAGGCATGGCTGGCTGCTTGTAGTTCTCATTCATTGTGGTGAGGTAATAGAAGCAGTTTTCCTTGTCCTCAAACATGCGTTTAACGCCGTCTTGCACAATTACTGCCAACTCATAGCTGTAAGTGGCATCGTAGCTGCGGCAGTTAGGCACTGTGTTGGCCAGAATATGACTGTGGCCATCCTGGTGCTGCAAACCTTCACCGTTCAGTGTGGTGCGACCTGCAGTGGCACCGATCAAGAAACCGCGGGCCTGGCTGTCACCAGCGGCCCAAGCCAGATCGCCGATACGCTGAAAACCAAACATTGAGTAGAAAATATAGAACGGAATCATTGGGCAACTGCTGGTGCTGTAAGCTGTGGCCAGGGCAATCCAAGCTGACATAGCGCCGGCTTCATTGATGCCCTCTTCGAGAATCACGCCTTTCTTGTCTTCTTTGTAATACATAATCTGCTGGTGATCGTGGGGCACATACTTCTGCCCTTCCGAGGTGTAGATACCCAGCTGGCGGAACATGCCTTCCATACCGAAGGTGCGAGCTTCGTCGGGCACAATCGGTACTACAGAGCTACCGATGGTTTTATCTTTAATCAGCGTCGACAGCACTCGCACAAAGGCCATAGTGGTAGAAATCTCTCTCTCGCCACTACTCTCCAACTGCTTTTTAAAGGTCGACAGTGCAGGCACTTTCATCGCAGTGAAGTCAGCCTTACGGGCTGGCAATGAACCACCCAGAGAGGCGCGACGTCTGCGCATATATTCCAGCTCAGGGCTGTCTTCCGGTGGACGGTAGTACGGCACATTTTCCAGCTGATCATCGGACACTGGAATGCCGAAACGATCGCGGAAACCGCGCAGGCTATCTATATCAAGCTTTTTAACAGAGTGAGTATCATTAGCCGCTTCACCTGCTCCACCAAGGCCATAGCCTTTTACAGTGTGAGCCAAAATAACCGTTGGCTGGCCCTTGTGAGCAGAGGCCTCAGCATAGGCTGCATAGACCTTGTAGGGATCGTGACCACCGCGATTCAGATACATGATCTGATCGTCGGTCATATCGGCAACCAATTCAAGCAGCTCCGGGTACTTGCCGAAGAAGTGCTCGCGCGTATAGGCGCCGCCATTAAATTTGTAGTTCTGCAGTTCGCCGTCACAGACTTCGTCCATGCGCTTAACCAACAGCCCAGTCGTATCCTTTTCGATCAGGCGATCCCAGTGACGTCCCCAGACCACCTTGATCACATTCCAACCAGCACCGCGGAACACACCTTCTAGTTCCTGCATGATTTTGCCGTTACCGCGCACAGGGCCATCGAGGCGCTGCAGGTTACAGTTAACCACAAAGGTCAGGTTTTCAAGCTGCTCGCGGCCGGCCAGTGAGATGGCGCCCAAGCTTTCCGGCTCATCACACTCTCCGTCGCCAAGGAATGCCCAGACCTTACGATCGCCACGTGGCACCATGCCGCGGGCGGAAAGGTAGCGCATAACATGTGCTTGATAGATCGCTTGAATCGGGCCAAGACCCATAGACACTGTGGGGAACTGCCAGTAATCCGGCATCAACCAGGGGTGCGGGTAGGATGACAGACCGCCGCCATCCACTTCACGACGGAAGTTATCCATCTGATCTGTACTCAGGCGCCCTTCGAGGAAGGAGCGTGCATACATACCGGGAGCACTGTGTCCCTGGAAGAACACCAGATCACCTAGGTCATCACCTTCGGGGCCACGGAAGAAGTAGTTAAAGCCGACATCATAAAGTGTTGCTGCAGAAGCAAAGCTAGCAATGTGACCGCCTATGCCTTCACTTTTCTTGTTCGCACGCATCACCATGGCCAGAGCATTCCAGCGAATCAATGAACGAATACGACGTTCCATAAACAGGTCGCCAGGCATACGCTTTTCGCGATGGGCAGAGATGGTATTACGGAAAGGTGTGGTGACCGATGGTGGTAACTTTATACCCTGGTCACTGGCGTGGGACTGGAGTTGACTAAGCAGAAAGTTAGCTCTCTCATCGCCGTGAATTCTGTGTACTGCATCGAAGGCTTCAAGCCACTCTTGAGTTTCAAACGGATCTAAATCCTTAGTCATTCATCACCAACCAGTTATCAATTAAACGGTTATTTGCGGCAGAATTACAATCCCACTTTAGACTGGGCCAACAGACGCAAAAATATGAGCGGGATTTTAATGTAGTTAAATTACGAAATCAATGGCAGCTCAGGATCGCAAAACAATGGTGCATTTCGAAAAACTTAAGGGCAATACTTGTAACTCATTGTTAATAAATGCTTTTATTTTAAATACATCGAGTTAGTAAAATTACAAGATGACCAATTTATCGAAATTCATATTCATAAACTGTTCCCAACTTACGTAAATCCACTATGACATCCTCTTGATCGCCGTCAACCGTTTCCACCACCAACCCACGCAACTCATTAAAGGTCACCGCCTGATAGGCACTAATAACGCTCTCAATAGACAGGGCTGAGATCTCCACTGCCAACTGTTGACGGAAATCAAAGCTGTTGTAGCCGAGACCTAAAGCCTCCATAAAACGGCTATTCAGCTCACCAAGATTTTTCGGCGTCTCTTCAAGGCCACTTAACACCGAGGCTTTGTAGCGCTGCAAATCGCCCTCGGTGAGGCTCGCCACCTGCTCGCTATAGTCAGCCAAAAAGCCTGTCATTTCAGACTTAATTGTCTCCGCGTCAGCACTGGGTGACTGGACAATCATCGCTAGACCCGGAACTCGCAGATGGTTGCTGGCAAAGGCAGCCACCACATAGCCGAGCTGTTTTTCAGTGCGCAAGCTGGTGTAGAAAGGCGCTGCCAGCATCTCACCGAGCAACAACATATGGGCGCGCTCAGTAAGGCTATCATTGCGACCCTGGAGATAGAGCATTAGCGCCGCATCGCTGTGATCTACCGAGATCTGGGCACGCTGTTCACCTAGGGGCAGCTTGGCCACAACCTGTCTCACCCTGTTCTGCCGAAACTCTGACCAAGAGGTTAGGCTGGAAACCAATTCCTTAGCAGCGGCATGATCATGATTGCCACTAATCAAGACCTCGAGCTCTAGATTGTCCAATAGCTTGCCAGCAAAGACTTTTAACTCAGCCATGGACAATTTCTCTACCCCCGCGATCTTCTGCAGCGGTGTCCACTGACCTTTGATAATGGCATTAAAATTGGCCACCACTTGACGGAACGGATACTGCTGCGCAAAGTTACTTAGATCCCGTGACAGTGTCTGTTGAATGCGTTCAAAGCGCGCCGCATCCCATTCCGGGTTTAAGAGCGCGGCGAGAATATCGTCCAGTAGAACTGCCTGCTTATCAGAATAGCCCCCGACAACAATCGCAATGCCGCGCTCACTGGGCTGCAGGGAAAAACTCAGCCCAGCTTCTCGCGCAGGATAGACCGCTGCACTGAGTTGGTCATTGATATAGGCGAGATATAATTCCAGCGCCGCAAATGCCTCAGGGGAATCGATCCCAGGAGTCTGCAGTGAGGCAATAATATGCGCTTTGGGCACACCGAAGCGGATATCGGGAAAATGCCAGGCCCTAGCCTGTTTGCTATCGAGGATTAGCTGCGGAGCTTGTAAATCCTTATTAGCGTCAATCAAACTAAGATTATTTGGGATATAGGGGTTGGCATTGGGTAGGGCCAAATCATCAAACTTAGCCGGAGAACGCCATTTGGCAAGATCAGCATCGGCAATCTTCGCTGCCCCATAGGGCGTCTGATACATCAGACTGACTTTGTCTGTTTCCACTTCTGGTGCGGTGAGGGACAGCAGCAAATTATCCGGGGTTAGACGTGCCACTACGCTACGCAGCAGATCCGCATCAAATTCATTCATCACATAGCTAGCATGCAGTACTTCCTGGATCGGATAGCGCTGCATTTTCGATGACAGCATCGACACATAGCCCATCGGATTTTGCTTTTCTTGAAACTGAAAGGCGATCTCGCTGAGCTGTGCGGTCTCCCTATAGCGCCACTTATTAATCCCCCGCTGGGCGATCATCTCCACCGCGGCGAAGAACATCTCAACAATCTCTGCCTGATGGGCAAGACCAGCTGGTGTCAGGGAAATCTCCACATAAAACAGCGCGCCGCCGCGGTCTTCAAGACCGGTTCCAGCGGACAGCCCTTCAGCCCAACCGCGGGTTTTTAGCGCTTCAAGCAAGCTGCCCTCGCCTTCATGTCCCAACAGTGCAGCCAGGTAATTGGCCGGCTTTTTTTGCCAGTGGGGAAACATCTTTGGCAGTGGAAAATTGAGACTTAGGGAGCGGGAATTTTGCAGAGGCACAATGGATAGCTGCATTGGCAATTGGCCTGGAGCAAATAATGGCGCGGCTGGAGGGTCAACGACCACCTGATTATTGGCCACCGGAGCAAAGCGTGGCTCGACCATAGCCTGCAGCTCGTCGAGACTCTGATTGCCAAGCACCACTAACTTCATAATATTGGCAGAATAATATTTTTTATAGATTGCCAGCAATTCAGGACGCAGTGGGCGGCCATCAAAATCTGCCAGAGTATCCAAGTTGCCAACGGTAAATTTGCTCAGCGGATGTTGCGGATTAACCTGCTCCTGAAGTACATCCTGACCCCGCCGATTGTCGTCCTTTAATTTCAGCCGATACTCAGATTCCACGGCGTTGCGCTCGCGGTCCACATACTTGGCATCAAAGTTGGGCGCCGAAAAAAACTGCGCGAAGCGATCCAGAGCCGGCTCTAAATAAGTCGCATCTATATCGAAAAAATAATTGGTGTTTTCAAGGCCGGTACCGGCGTTATGACTGCCGCCATGCTCGCTAATAAAGCTCTGATATTCGCCGGGCTGAGGGTATTTCTCGGTGCCCAAAAACAGCATATGCTCAAGAAAATGTACCAGACCAGCGCGGTCCTGGGGATTTTGATAGCTGCCCACATAGACATCTAAAGAGGCAGCAGCCTTATCGCTGCTAGGATCTGAAATCAGTAGCACATGCATATCGTTAGTTAGCCGCAGATGACGATATTCGCGACTGTCATTGGGGCTGACTACAATGCCCTGGGGATGAAGCGCCTCATCTGGTGCCGAACAGCCCTGTTGCAAACCGGCGCCGATCGCCACCAGTAATAGAAGCCAGAAAGTGCGTAATCTGTTGCCCATGGACAGTTCCTTGTGTGTTTCTACTTGACGTTTTACAGCGCGCTTCTAGGCTGACCCGTAGGGGCTACTAACAAGCTGTCTTTTACCATTTCAATACACTTCAATACAGTTCAACCCAAGCCCTGCCAACCGCCTAAGTGTTATGAGAAGTCTCATTGTTGTTCTCGGGTGCCAAGTCTAGAGGCGGCTGCAAACTCAGCTCCTGCTGTGCCCTGCGTGGCCAGGCATTAAATACCGCCTTCACCAATGTGGCTAGTGGAATGGCAAAGAACACACCCCAGAAACCCCAGATGCCGCCAAACAATAAAACCGAGACAATAATAAACACCGGATGCAGATTAACTACTTCGGAAAATAATAGCGGGACCAATAAGTTGCCATCGAGAAACTGAATGACACCATAGGCGCCAAACAGCCAGAAGAAATCATTGCTAAAGCCCCACTGCATATAGCCCACCAAGAGCACCGGAATGGTCACCACGGTGGCACCTATATAAGGTACCAACACGGAGAGGCCGACCAACAGCGCTAATAGTGCAGCGTAGTTAACCCCGAGCCACAGAAATACAGCGTAGGAAACCAAGCCAATAATGAGTATCTCTATTGCCTTGCCACGCACATAGTTGGTGAACTGCATATCCATTTCGTTCCAGATGGTTCGCATCACTGAACGCTCTTCTGGAAGAAGATTACTCAAGAACAGCAGCAGCTGATCCTTATCTTTGAGCATAAACATCACGAGTAAGGGAACCAATACCAGATAGATCATCACCCCGATAATGCCGGGAAAGCTGCTAATGGAGAAAGACAGCGCCTGCTCTAAAAGCCGCCCAACCTCCTCTGACAAACGCTGGGTGATGGACTGAAACTGTTCTGGACTAACATATTCTGCGTAGCGCTCAGGCAGCGCCACAGCCAGATCCCGCAGCCCCGCAATCATATTCGGTAGCTCGCCAATTAACAGCGAGGTTTGACGACCGATAATTGGAATCAAGCCGACAATCACCGAGACAAAACCGGCGACAAACAGCAGGTAGGTGCTGACCAGGGCCAAAACACGCGGCACGCCGTGGCGCACCAGCATATTGACCACGCCCTGGAGTAAAAAGGAGAGGATTAAAGCGGCAAATACAGGGCCCAGCACCGCACCCAGAGTGGCGAAAACAATCAGCGAGACAATCAGAATAATGGTCAGCAGCAGAGCCTCTTCAGTGCCGAAGTAGCGCTCAATCCATTTGTGAAGTATCTTTTTCATCCATTTCCTCTCGAAACTGCTCTGCAAAATTTTTCTGGCGTTTTATAACACCCAATAGGCGCACACTTGTAATGCGATGTAGGAGAGCTATCTGACCTGAAACTTGTCAACATTTCAACTGTCGAACTGAGCATAATTTTCCGCTACAGTAATGCTGGCGGCGTCATCAGATTATACGGCGCTAGTTTACCTACATACTTTTCGATTTAGGCCTATAGGAATCACTGCGATTATTTTGCCACTGCCAAAACTTATTAAAACCCTGCTACTCTGCTGCCTGCTGTGGCCCCTCAGCAACGCGTCAAGCGCCAATGAAATCAAACTGCCGGTGCTCGGCGATGCGTCCTCGGGAATGATCTCGAAAAGCCAAGAATATGAGCTTGGCCGCATCTGGTTAAAAATCTTTCGCAGCCGCGTGCGCGCCTATGATGATCCGCTGATGCAGATCTATCTTGAACAGCTGCTCTACAATCTCGCCACCTACAGCGATCTAGAAGATCCTCGCTTGGAGCTGGTGATAGTCAAAAACCCTACCATGAACGCCTTTGCCGTACCTGGGGGGGTTGTCGGTTTTCACACCGGCGTGTTTGCCTTCGCCGAAAATGAAGATCAAATGGCCTCGGTGCTGGCTCACGAATTGGCGCACCTCAGTCAACGACACTTTTCCCGTGGTACTGAAGCGCAAAAAAAGAACTCGATGATCAGTATGGCGGGCCTGTTGGCCACTGTGGTGCTCGCAGCAACTGCCGGTGGCGACGCCGCATCTGCCGCGATGATCACCTCTCAGGCACTGTCTATGGATAGCCAGTTGCGCTACAGCCGTTCCAATGAGCAGGAAGCAGATCGCGTTGGCCTGTCCACCATGGAGCGCGCCAATCGAGATCCAGGGGCAGTTGCCGATATGTTTGCCACCTTACTTAAGGGCACACGCTACACAGGTAGCCGGCCACCGGAATTTTTGCTCACCCACCCAATTACCGAAAAACGCATAGGCGACGCACGCAACCGCTCCATGGGCACCTCCATGCGCCAGTACGCGCAAAATCCAGAATTTTATCTAATGCGAGCTCGAGCTCTGGTGGCAATGGATCAAACTACCAGCGTTAGCATCAATCGCTTTAAGGGGGAAATCGAGGCCAATACGCTCAAGGCAGATGCGGCCCGCTATGGTCTCGCCCTCGCCTACCTGAAGGCCAAGCAGTTAGAAAAAGCGCGCCAGCAGATGCAGCAGTTACTCGCTGCACAGCCAACTAATTTAATCTTTTTGCACACTGATATCGAAATCGATATAGCAGCGAAAAACTATTCTAGGGCCCTCAAGCGACTCAATCAGCAGCTAGTAGTCAGTCAAAATAACTACCCGCTGATGGTGCTCAAATCAGATGTTTTGTGGCAGGCGCGCAACTATGATGGCGCAGACACGGTGCTCACTGCCCTATCGCGAATGCGTCCTCAAGACCCTATGATCTGGTATCGCCTGGCTGAAGTGCGCGGTTTGGCGGGAAATATTTCTGGGCTGCATCAGGCTCGGGCTGAATACTTTATATTGATTGGGGTCTTCGATAAGGCTCGAAACCAACTCGGCTTGGCCGCTCGAATGGTCACAGAGGATTTCAAACAGTCGGCGATTATTCGCCAGCGACTGCGGGATCTAGCCGCCATGGAAGAGCGAGCTGAAAGGCTCTGATTAACACTAGCCAGTAAAATCTTGAGGCTGGACTCAAAGCGGCCAGAATTAAACGCTCTGCTGCTCGCGGAATTCAATCATTCGGCCCAATGACTTCATCGCCTCAACACTGATATCAGCGTCGACAAACACTTCATTGCTACCCTGCTCAAGTGCAGCTAGAAGGTTTTCTAAATCATTCATACCCATCCAGGGGCAGCTGGCGCAACTGCGACAGGTGGCGCCACTGCCGCCAGTCGGGGCTACCAATAGCTGTTTGTCGGGAACTGCCTGCTGCATTTTAAAGAAGATGCCTTGATCTGTGGCAACAATCATTTTTGACTGAGGCAAGCGTGCCGCTGCGGCAATAAGCTGTGAGGTTGAGCCCACCGCATCGGCAATATCAATGACCGACTGAGGCGACTCAGGGTGAACTAGCACTGCGGCATCCGGGTGGACCTGTTTTAAATCGGCAATACCCTGAGCTTTAAACTCTTCGTGAACAATACAGGCGCCATCCCAGAGCAGCATATCGGCGCCAGTCTGCTTCTGCACATAGCTACCGAGATACTTATCCGGTGCCCAGAGGATTTTCTCTCCGAGACTATCAAGGTATTCAACAACCTCTAAGGCAATACTGGATGTCACCACCCAGTCAGCCCGAGCTTTCACTGCGGCTGAGGTATTAGCGTAAACCACCACAGTGCGATCTGGATGCTCATCGCAGAACGCGGAGAACTGATCTGCCGGGCAGCCCACATCCAGAGAACAGGTGGCCTCCAAGGTGGGCATCAAGACCCGTTTCTCTGGGGTCAAAATCTTTGCCGTCTCCCCCATAAACTTAACCCCGGCTACAACCAAGGTCTGAGCGCTGTGAGTCTTGCCAAAGCGCGCCATCTCCAGAGAGTCGGAGACCACACCGCCAGTTTCCTCGGCCAGAGCTTGAATTAGTGGGTCAGTATAGTAATGAGCGATTAGCACAGCGTCTTTCTCAATCAACTGCTGCTTGATGCGCCGCTGTAATTCGTCAACACGAGCAGCACTGATCTCAGGCTCGGGCTGAACCCGATTGAGGTAGTCCTCAACCACCTGACGCTGGCTGAGATTTTCCACTAGCTGAAGTTTTGCGCTCATAGCTTTTGACCCATAGCTCTTAATTCATAGCTCT
>JAFMBU010000040.1 GCA_017858295.1 Porticoccaceae bacterium
TTGGGGGCTGAGTTAATCCACTCTTCACCGCGAATCACATGGCTGATTTTCATCAGGTGATCGTCCACCACATTGGCCAGATGATAGGTGGGCATACCATCGGCTTTGAGCAGCACTTGCAGGTCAATCTGGCTCCAGTCGATACTGATCTCACCGCGCAGCATGTCGTTAAACACACACTGGCCTTCACGGGGCACATTCATACGCACCACATGGGATTCATTATTGGCTAGGCGCTGGTTGACGTCGTCCTGTTCTAGATGCTGGCAGTGTCCGTCATAGCCGATGGACTGTTTGTCTTCCATCTGGGTTTTACGCAGCTGGTCTAGACGTTCGGTGGTGCAGAAGCAGCGAAAGGCATGGCCGCTATTCAGCAGTTGATCGGCATGCTGGCGATAGATATCGGAGCGTTCGCTCTGGCGGTAGGGGCCGTGGGGGCCGCCATTATCTGGACCTTCATCCCATTCAAGGCCCAACCAGTGCAGCGCGTCGAGTATGGATTTTTCTGATTCTGGGGTGGAACGCACCTGATCTGTGTCTTCAATACGGAGTAAAAACTGGCCTCCCTGACTGTGGGCGAAGGCCATATTAAAAAGGGCTACGTAGGCGGTGCCAACATGGGGGTCGCCGGTGGGCGAGGGGGCAATGCGAGTGCGAACAGTCATTTAGCAATCCAAGTAAAAATCAGTGGCGCATTATACGTTTTACAGGGGGGGCTCTGTCACTAGCTGTCGGCTGTCAGGGCTAAATAAACCTGCCAGACTGGCCTGGCTATTGGTAAAAAGTGTTCCCTGTGAGTGGTCCACTACCAGCTGTCTATTACTCGCCGTCCACTCCTCGCAGTCTTAGGCCACCGCACCGCTACTTCGCAGAGCGGCGATAGCCTCTGCATCAAAGCCTAGGTCAGCTAATATCTCAGCAGAGTGTTGACCGATGGCACCGCCTGAGGTGCCGTACTGCGGTGCTGATTTAGACAGCTTTAAGGCACTGCCAACCTGACGTTGAGAGCCGCCATTAGGTGTTTTCACGTCGACGATCATCTCTCGCTGGGCGGCATCCTGATATTCACAGGCCTCGGCAAAGGTCAGCACCGGCTCGACACAGGCTTCTTTGTGTTTGAATATCTCCTGCCACTGAGCCAGAGTTTTACGCGCAATAATCTTATCCAGTTTTGCCCTGAGGGCCTGCTGGGCTGCGCTGTCTTGCTGGTTGCCGAGCTCAAGCAGCTCATCGTCTCCCAGGGTCTCGCAGAGCACTTGAAAAAACTGTGGCTCCAGACTGCCGATAGACAGATAGCGATTGTCCGAGGTCTGGTAATAGTCATAAAAACTGCCGCCGTTTAAGGACATGGAACCTGAGGTGGGTTCAATCCCAGCGCTGAGATAAGTGGAGCCAAATAACGCATTAAGAGAGAACATGGCGTCAGTCATGCTGATATCGATCTGCTGTCCCTCACCACTGATATGGCGCTGATTCACCGCTGCCAAAATACCGATCACCGCATGGAGAGATCCACCGGCTATATCTGCCACCGGCATACCCATAATTGGTGTGCGATCATCGCTGCGCCCGGAGTAACCATTGAGGCCAGAGATGGAGAGATAATTATTGTCGTGACCGGCGCGATCGCGGTAGGGACCAGTCTGCCCATAGCCTGTTACAGAACAGTAAATCAACTTCGGATTGATCTCCCGCAGCTGCTCATAGCCGAGGCCCAGACGCTGCATTACGCCGGGACGGAACTGTTCAATAACAATGTCATAATCCTGCACTAGGCGTTTGGCTATATCTAATGCCTCGGGATTTTTTAGGTCCAGGGCAATTGAACGCTTATTGCGATTGAGTGTGCCATGGGCGGTTGATTGACCGTCGGCAAAGGGTGGCATGCTGCGCAGCATATCGGGCCGAGTTGGCGATTCAACACGCAGTACTTCGGCGCCCATATCGGCCAACATCATGGTGGCGAAAGGGCCGGGGACCAGGGTGGTAAAGTCGAGGATTTTAAGGTTTTCGAGGGCGCGCATAGTCTGAGTCCACTAATCGATTATTATTAGAATTATGTAGTGTTGTAACTGGCGACTATTATTGTCACAACCTGATACTGAGCGCCAGTCTTCAGCTGCATTATCGATGGGTTAGTCTAATTAAGGCTTAGTCAGTGCGGTTACATTCCTCTATCCACCAGTCAGTGGCCGCGGTTTTATGGCGATTTTTTGGTAACACAAAATAAAAGGTTCGAGTCATATCCCGTTTCGGCAATGTCAGTGGTACCAGCTCACCACTCTTAAAGTTATTTTGCAGCACAATCTCGGACAGACAGCCAATACCCAACCCCGCTTCCACGGCTTTTTTAATCGCCTCGTTATGCTTGAACTGCAAATAGATATCGAGCTCGGGCATCAGTCCCGCCAGGGCATTGTTAAAGGTATGGCGCGCCCCGGACTCGGGTTCCCGCAATATCCATCTCGCCGCAACTATATCTGCATCGGTGAGCCGCTGTTTTTTTGCCAGGGGGTGCGAAGGGCTGCAAAATACCACCAACTGATCTTCCCGCCAGGGAATGAGTTCCAGATCCTTGTGTTGTATCGCACCTTCAATCATACCTATATCCACTTCGTAGTTAGCCACCTGGGCAACTACATCAGAGCTGTTGGCGACATTGATATCCACCTGGGCTTCTGGGTGGCGAGCCAGATAGCCGGCCAGATAGCTCACTGCCAGATGATTGCCGATGGTAAAGCTGGCACCCACTTTTAGGTGGCCTATATCACTGTGGCCCTGGAGCGCCTGTTCAAACTCCTCAGCCTGAGCAATTAATACCTGGGCTTTATTGCGCAGGGTTTTGCCCACTTCGTTGAGCTCGAGTTTTTTGCCGGTGCGATTAAATAGGCTGAGATTAAAAGCTTGTTCAAGGGTTTGCAGAGCCGAGCTGGCTGCAGACTGAGACATATGCAGCTGCTCGGCGGCTTTGGATATATTTTCATAGCGGGCAATACTGAGGAATATCTGTAGTTGTCGGAGGCTGTATTTCATATTGGATACCTGTTACTCACTAGCACTAGCACTAGTATTACCGTTATCGGTTAAATCGATTATGGTAAACATAATATCCTGTTTTACTTGTATAGTTAAAGGCTCTAGTATCCAGGCTCTTAATCTCTAGATAGGCAAACTTTTATGGCTGAGCAAAAAGCAACAAATGTCACCTGGCACGATGGCGATATTACCATTGATGATCGCAGTGCACTGCTGGGACAAAAGGGCGCAACCCTCTGGTTTACTGGGCTCTCAGGCAGTGGTAAAAGTACCGTTGCAGTAGCACTGGAAAAAGCCCTGTTTGAGCGCGGCAAGCTCAGCTATAGACTGGACGGCGACAATATCCGCTTAGGTATCAATAAAAACCTTGGCTTTTCCGCTGAAGACCGCACAGAAAATATTCGCCGTATTGGTGAAATTGCCAAACTGTTTGTCGATTCCGGCGTTATTGCACTGTCGAGCTTTATCAGTCCCTATCGTGCCGATCGCGATCAGGTTCGTGCGCTGCACCTAGAATCAGACTTTGCCTTTATTGAGATATTTGTCGACTGTGCTCTTTCAGAGGCAGAGAAACGCGACCCCAAGGGTCTCTACAAAAAGGCTCGCGCTGGAGAAATTAAGAATTTTACCGGGATTGATGATCCCTACGAAGCGCCGAATAGCCCGGAGATCCATTTGCACACGGATCAGATGACACTTGAGCAAGAAGTGGCTTTGATTATTACGTATCTTGAAGATAATGGTTTTATTGCTTAGTTCTTACTCTTTATACTTGCACAACCCTTAACAACCCGCATTCACCAAGAAAATAATGGAGAAGTACCTTTTGACCAAGCCCATTTTAATTAAGCCCCATGGATCAGACCAGTTAAACCCCCTGTTAGTTGACGATGCCCAGCGCCAGGCGCTGTTACAAGAAGCAGAATCTCTGCCTTCACTGCTGCTCAATTCAGCGGCTGCCGCCAATGCGGTTATGCTCGGTGCCGGATATTTTAATCCCCTGAGCGGCTATATGAATCTTGCCGATGCACTGAGTGTCTCCGCATCCCTGCACACCACTGAGGGCCTGTTTTGGCCTGTACCCGTAATCAATTTGACCAAGGATATCTCGGCTATCAGCGGCGCCAGCCGTATTGCCCTGAGAGACCCCAATACTGAAGGTCATCCGGTTATTGCATTGATGGATGTGGCGGCCATTGAAGAGGTTAGTTCTGAGCAGATTCAATCTATGGCGGCGGATATTTTTGGTACTTTGGATCCTCAACACCCGGGCGTTGCCACCTTTAATAATCTGGGTAATCACCTTGTTTCTGGTGATATCCAGGTGTTGAACCTGAGCTACTTTCAGGCTGATTTTCCCGATACTTTCCGCACAGCCACTGAAATTCGCGAAGAAATTGCTCAGCGCGGCTGGAACAAGGTTGTGGCCTTCCAAACTCGCAACCCAATGCACCGTGCCCACGAAGAGCTCTGCCATATGGCCATGGAGCGTTTAGGGGCTGATGGCATTGTTGTGCATATGCTGCTGGGCAAACTCAAGCAGGGTGATATTCCAGCTTCTGTGCGCGATGACTGTATCCGCAAGATGGTTGAGCTGTACTTCCCCGAGAACACCGTGATGGTTACAGGTTATGGCTTCGATATGCTCTATGCCGGACCCCGCGAGGCGGTGCTGCATGCCGTATTCCGCCAGAATATGGGTTGTACCCATCTGATTGTAGGCCGCGATCACGCTGGTGTTGGCGATTATTATGGTGCCTTCGATGCTCAGACTATCTTTGCGGAGAAAGTGCCTGCCGGTTCATTGGAGATTGAAATCTTTAATGCGGATCACACGGCATTTTCGAAGAAGCTTGAGCGGGTTGTAATGATGAACGAAGCTGAAGATCACACCAAAGATGATTTTATTCTGCTGTCTGGCACCAAGGTTCGTCAGATGCTGGGTGATGGTATAGCGCCACCACCTGAGTTCTCTCGTCCTGAAGTGGCGAAGATTTTGATGGACTATTATCAGCTTGAAAACGCCTAGCATTTATAGGCTAATTTTTAAACGCTAAGACAAAACCCGCTATTGATTTCAATAGCGGGTTTTTTAATTTTTAGGGGCTGAGAAGCAGCTAATTTCCTGCTGCTGCTCGCGGATAAGCTCAAAGTATTCGTAGTATTTTTTCTGTGTGCAGTAATTATAGGCAAGTGCCTCCACTGCGGCTCTAAAGTCCTCGCTGTCACGCCCCAGAACCTGCTGTGCGAGGCTCAATACCTTCTTTAATGCAGCTTCTTCCGCCGGCCAGTTTTCAGTCAAACCCTCTAGTGCATAGAGCTGCTTATAGCGCTCCATCAATTGATAGGCATCGTTGGTGCGGCTCTTTTCAAGCCCGATGATTTCCATTAGCAGAGGAATAGCTTCGGCGTATCTCTCATTAAAAATCAGATACTTGTAGTAGTAATCCCGGGCACTATTGGTAGTGGAGTGAGTTGGACCCAATACGCGTGAAGACAACTTATAAGCACCTTCAATCTGTCTCTTATCCGGATTGAAAGCGTGAATTTTTTCATAGCTTTGATTGATATTTTTCAGGATCAGAATGCAGCTTGCGGCCTGCTCCGAATAAAGTGCATGACACTGAGGCAGAGCCTCTTGGCTGCGCTCTATAGCTTTTTCCCAGCGCTTGCGACGGATATCTTTGTCGATTTTGAGAACGGTTTTATCAAACTTTCTCTCAGACCAACGCTTCGCATCTCCCTCAGCTGCATAACCTTGAGCTGTAAAGCCCAGAGTCAGTAGTATGAGAAACGTGATTGTCGATACAGATTTAAATAATAAATGATTAATGCGGAAGCAAAAGTTCATGGTTTAGCCCCCCAACTAAAAATGCCATATACCTCAGTATAGATGATGATTTTGGCTTTGCAGGAGAATAGACCTAGACAGCCTCCAAACTCTCTGGAGGCTGCGGTGATGAAGGAATAGAGGAATTAGAGTGTCATGCCACCGTCGACCACAATACACTCGCCATTGGTATAGCTGGATGCATCAGAGACTAAATAGAGCACTGTACCGGCCATTTCACTGGGCTCTGCATGGCGCTTCATGGGGATCTGCGCAATGGCTGACTGATAGATCTTATCGTCGGTAAACAGCGCACCGGCAAACTGAGTTTTGGTGAAACCCGGGAGTAGAGCATTGACCCTAATACCCAAGCCGCCACACTCTTTGGCGAATGATTTGGTCATATTCACCACTGCGGCTTTGGTGATTGAGTAGATACCCTGCATGGCGCCGGGCTGCAGTGCGTTAATCGATGCAGTGTTAACGATTGAACCGCCACCATTGTCGCGCATCAGCTTGCCAGCCTCGATAGACATAAAGAAATAGCCGCGAATATTCACATCAACGGTCTTGGTATAAGCGCCGAGATCAGTGTCGAGAATATGCCCAAAGTAGGGGTTGGTGGCAGCGTTATTGACTAGGATGTCGAGCTTGCCGAACTTGCTTCTGATCGTCGCAAAGGCCTCTTCAATCTGTTCCATGCTGCCCACATGACAGGCCAAGGCTTCGGCACTGCCGCCGTCAGCCGTGATTTGATCAGCAACTGCCTGGCAACCATCCAGTTTGCGACTGGAGACGATTACATGAGCGCCTTGTTCGGCGAGTAGTTTGGCAATTGCTTCGCCAATACCACGGCTGGCGCCAGTGACTAGGGCGATTTTTCCGCTTAGATCAAAAAGATTTGTAGCCATTTTAAATTCCTAAAATAATTGTTTTTTTTAAATTGTTTTTTTAAACTTTTTTTACAAGAAATTCTTCAGACGCTCAGAGATCAGGCTATCTGCCTCGGCCATAATGCGATCGATTAATTCCTGCACTGTTGGCTTGTCATAGATTAAGCCGGCGACCATGCCGCAAGACCAAGCCCCCACATCCATATCACCATGCTGCATAACCCTTGGGTAAACACCGGCAACTTCTGCCGCTATATCTTCAAATTTAATATCACTGCCCAGCGCGGCTTCTTTTTCCAGTAGGCGTTCAACGCCGGGATTGTTTAGTACTCGCTCAGTATTGCGCAGGGGTCGCATCACCAAACGGGTATCCAGCTCACTGGCGTCCAAGATAGCCTGCTTAACATTTTCATGTACCGGAGCTTCTTCAGTGACAATAAAGCGCGTCCCCATATTCATACCTTCAGCACCCATGGCCAGTGCCGCAACCAGGCTGCGACCATCGGCCATACCGCCAGAAGCGACAAAGGGAATGGTCAGTTCATCGGCAGCGCGGGGCAGCAGAATAAAGTTGGGTATATCATCTTCGCCCGGGTGACCGCCGCACTCGAAGCCATCCACAGAGACCGCATCGCAGCCAATTGCCTGAGCCTTTAGGGCATGGCGAACGGAGGTGCATTTATGAATGACTTTGATATTATTTTCTTTCAGGATTGGCAGCCACTGAGCGGGATTATTGCCAGCAGTTTCAACCACTTTGACCCCACCATCAATAATTGCCTGGATTAAGCCTGGGTAATCTGGAGGCGTTACCGAGGGCAAAAAGGTCAAATTGACGCCAAAGGGCTTGTCAGTCATGGCGCGACAGCGAGCAATTTCATTGGCGAGCTTTTCCGGCGTGCCCTGAGTCAGGCCGGTGATAATACCGAGACCACCGGCATTGGAAACGGCTGCGGCCAATTCAGCGAAGCCCACATGATGCATGCCGCCCTGAATAATCGGATGCTCGATGCCAAGCATCTCGGTAATTTTTGTTTTCATGGTAACCCCTCTTTTTGGATTATGTGTAATTAGGCTAGCAGGCAGGGCCCGCTCAAAGCCAGATTAATCTACTGATTACAATTCTGAGTACTGTATTAATCGACACAAATAGTGTCAATTAGTAGGGGCTTATATCTGGTATAACGTGGAGAGCATATCCTAGGGTTTACTATTGCCCCTGCAGGCGACGGCGAACTCTACGAATAATCAACCAGAACAACGTTAAGACAACCACCGCGCTCAGTGCCAAACCGCGCCAGTTACTTTGCATAAGGTTTTTAATCGAATTACGTCTGGCCTGCTCTACATAGTCAAAGCCCGCAAGCATTGGAATAACGCCAAACTCGCTTGCATACTTTTTGTAGTCTTCCATCATCAGGTCAAATTGTTCTGGTTGCAGTGCACGTAAATCCTGACTCTCGCCGGGATCCGCCGCCAGATTATAGAGCCGCCAGATATTGTCACCGTGGGGCGGGCTGTTGCGGCTGAGCTTGTAATCCCCTTTGATCAGTACAGAGTTTCCAGAGACTTCCATACCTATAGCTTCGTCGTCGGCATAAATCTCAGTGGCCGAGCCCTCCAGCAGAGGCATCATGCTGCGTCCGGTAATGGCGACGGCCTCCTTGTGCTGATCTTTGACCTCGAGATAGTCCAATACGGTGGGGGCTATATCCGTGACCATAACCATTGCCGGCTGCCAGTTTTGCCTTTCTATATTAGGTCCAGCGATAATCAATGGCACTCTAATACCCCCCTCAGCAGCATAAAACTTAAACATGTTAAGGGGTGAGGCACTGGCACTGGCCCACTCTGGTCCTATGGCCACCATGCTGCCTTTCTCTCCGAGATTATCCAGTCGATGGTTATAGCCATTAAAGCTCATCCAGGTTTTCATGCCGCTGATATCAAGGGGATAACTGGGTTCAGGTCCATTGTCTGAGGTGACAATAAATAGCGTGTTGTCGAGCTCACCGCGGCCATTGAGATACTCAATAAAGCGACCAATATGGCTATCCATAGACTCGAGCATCGCAGCTTGAACCTGCATGGCGCGGGCATAGAGCGCACGATCTTGTGGCGATAAATTTCCCCAGTCCCGGCTATTGGCGGGCATCTCAGCGAGAGCTGTGTCTGGGGCAATCAAGCCCAGGGCGATAGCCCGTTGATGGCGCATTTTGCGAAGTTGATGCCAGCCCTGATCGTAGACCCCATTGTAGCTATCGGTGACCTCCCGAGGTGCCTGCACCGGTATATGAATCGCCTGAAATGCTAAGTAGGAAAAAAATGGCTGACGTCGGTTAGGTTGCTTATCGCTTTCCAGATAGCGGATCATGCGGTCGACAATAAATTTGGACGAGTAGAAGTCCTCAGGCAGATCCGCCGGTTTACCATCTTCATACCAGGGGGCGAAATCGTAATAGCCCATATAGGGTTTTTGCTCCCAGTTATCCGCCCCGGAGGCGTCGAGGGCAAAGGAGCGATCAAAGCCATGGCTGTTGGGCAGGTCTTGCGCACCGCTACCTAAATGCCATTTTCCAGTCATATAAGTGCGGTAGTCCTCGGCCTTAAGCCTATCCGCTAAGGTCCTCACGCCGGGTTCGAGAAACATCGAATACCCTGGCTGGCCAGCTTGGTTGGCCGTCAGCACTTCGGGAATCGTGGCTATGCCAGTGCGGTGATTGTCGATGCCCGTGAGCAGCATGGCTCGAGAGGGCGCACAGAGCGGGGAGGTATGGTAGTTGCTAAACTTGATGCCGCGTTCAGCCAGAGTCTGAATGGCCGGCATCTTGGCTTCACCACCAAAGGGCGTGAAATCCGTCAGGCCGGCATCATCCACCAGAATTACTACCACATTGGGGCGCTGGTCGCTGCCAGTGCCACTGAGCGTTTCATTGGAGCTAACGGGTGTTGCGAGCATAGCCGCCAGAAAAGCCATCGAGGCAGCTAAGCGCTGGCCTGGCATGAGCCAGAAGGACGAGGGTGATGAGGGCATAGATCGCGGATGTCCGGTTATTGTTTTAATTGTTATTCGGCCAGGCCAAGATATTGGAAAAAGTCGAGTATGTCTAATGCACTGGATTTATCAAATGCCCTTGGTTCAAAACATACATTGGCATATGATATGACAATACTAAAAATAGCATTCAAGGGAAAGCTCAGTGATTGAATTAAGTAAAGAGGGGACAATTTATACGATCACCATGAACAATGGTGAGAATATGATCTGCTTAGACTGGCACCAGAGGATGTTGGAAATTCTTGATCAGTTGGAGGCCA
Organism: Porticoccaceae bacterium; assembly: GCA_017858295.1. GTDB lineage: Bacteria > Pseudomonadota > Gammaproteobacteria > Pseudomonadales > Porticoccaceae > HTCC2207. The sequence goes on from JAFMBU010000040.1 coordinate 10,078, forward strand.
GCCCTGTTGCCGGGACCGCAATGGTCTTGATCGGCGAGGGAAAATTTTTCAGTAATGGCCTCAATCTCCAAGTATTAAATAAACTCGATGGCGCCGACTGGACTCTATTCGCCGCTCAGATGAATGAAATTCACCGCCGCATGCTGATGTTACCTTTTCCCACGGTAGCGGCAGTTAATGGCCATGCCTTTGCCGGCGGTGCCTTTATGGCGCTGTCCTGTGACTACCGAATTATGCGTCAAGATCGCGGTTGGATCTGTATCTCCGAAGTGGATGCTGGGGTGCCTCTGCCCCAGGGGATGATGGAATTTCTGCGTCTTAGATTGCCAGCAAACACAGTCCGCGACGCGGTACTGACAGGCAAGCGTTATAACGCCGAGGATGCCATAGCTGCGGGCTTTGCCGATGGTAAGGCTCCGGCAGAATTATTGCTGAGCATGGCCACGGAGCTAGCTCAGGATCTTGCCTGCAAGGAGCCAAGTATCTTTAAAGCCATAAAGCAGGCCTATTATGCGCCCATAGTCGAAGGCTTAAAGTAGCCCGAGATAAGTGTAAATAGTCTGGTATCAGAGCGTGATGCAGAGTGTGATGCAGAGTGCAGTAAAGAGTGCAGTAAAGAGTGTGGTAAAGAGTTTGATAAAGAGTGCGATGGTACTTCGTGATAGGGCGCGCTAATAATTACAACTAAAAATAATAAAAGGTATTGATCATGGCAATAGGTGTTATAGCAACGATTACGGTTCGCGAAGGAAAAAATTCAGAGTTTGAACAGCTTTTTACGGCTCTAACAGAGCAGGTGCTGGCCAACGAGCCGGGCGCGATTTTTTATGCCCTGCACAGAACTAAGTCTGATTCACAGGTATACAAAGTTCTCGAGCAATACGCCAGCCAAGATGCCCTAAAGGCCCACGGTCAGACTCAGTACTTCTTAGCGGCAAGTGCAAAGATGGGAGCACTGGTTTCAGCTGCGCCTGATATTGAAGTTTTAAATGCAGTGTAAAACAGCATTTTTTCTAAGTTGAGGAGAGATAATAATGATCGCTTCGATTTGGTTGACGGCAGCAGCGCTTTATGTGGTTTTTTTGTACTGGTATAACAACTGGTCTGGGCCAATTTTAGCCCAGGAAATTGACGACTATATCGACGATTTTTCCGCTGGTTCAGGTGCTCAATACACCGACGTAGAAGTATTGCGCCGGTTTCTTGAAGAGGACGACGGCAAAGAATTTGTTATGCAGAATTTTATTAGTTTGCATAGCGGAAAAATGGCTCATCCAGTGACTGGAGTAGCGACCTATTCCCAAGAGGTTATTGGAGGTTACTTTCAACCCTTCGTCAAAGCGCTGTTTAAGCGCGGTGGGCATCCTGTATTTATGGCGCGTAAAGTGGGCGGTTATATTGACAGCTGGAATTGTGATGCAGACCCTCAGTGGGCGGCGACGGCTATGATGCGCTACAGATGTCGGCGAGATCTGATTGAACTGACGCTGGATAAACGGTTTTCTGATATTCATATTTTTAAAACCTCGGCTATTGAGAAAACTGTTTCCTTTCCAGTTAAAATCACTATGAGTTTGTTTTTGCGGCCGCGATTTTATGTTCCAGTGGGTCTTGTCTGGTTGGCATCAATGGCGCATTTTGTGGTGCTTCTTTTGTGACTTTTTTATCGTCTTAGTATTTAGTCTGGTATTCAGATCCAACATGCTGTCATTCAGGCTCGACAGGCTGTCATCCAGACCCAACGGACTGTCATCC
>JAFMBU010000041.1 GCA_017858295.1 Porticoccaceae bacterium
CTGTCATCCTTAGCGCACTTACTCTGTCATCCTGAGCGAAGCCGAAGGATCTCCTGGCAGCGGTTGAGGTCCCGCGTCGCTGCACTCAATCAGGATGAACAATGAGTGCTAAATCCTGCGATGCACAAAGCTGTTCTGATCGTTTATGGGCGGCATAGTAGGAGTGAATTATTTGACGCACCATCAATTTAAAATTGGCCTCAGGCATGGTTTTTTTTATGTCTCTAGATAACTCAAAATTAAACCTAAAAAGTCCCGTAAATAGTGCTCTAGCGCCCTACCAGCCAATATGTTCAAGAGAGTCTACAGAGGTAAATTTAGGTCTGTTTTAGCACCTCAGTCCCAATGATTTTTAGGGTCTTGGGCCTATTTTTTTAATGCCTGCAATCAATCACCATTTAAAACAATACAAATCGTATCGTTATGCTACTTAAAGACTAAAAATACCTGTAATATCGCCACCATAATCATAAGAATTAAGGGGAGTAAGAAGATGTCTGTGCAAATCATCCTGCCGCGTATCCTGCAAGTGGGTGCAGGCGCTAGCCAAGAGGCTGGCACTGTAGTCAAAGCTCTGGAATGTCAGCGGCCTTTAATCGTTACCGACAAAATGATGGTGCAGTTGGGTTATGTGGCGCGAATTCAAGAGAGCCTTACCGCTCTGGGTATTCACTCGGATGTGTTTGATGACACGGTTCCCGAACCCACGGTCAGTTCAATTCAGGCTGGGGTCGAGATGGTCCGGGACGGCAGCTATGATTCGATTATTGCGATTGGCGGTGGCAGTCCTATCGACAGTGCCAAGGCGATCAGTATTCTGGGGAAATATGGCGGCGTGATGCGAGACTATAAGTTTCCCCGCATAGTGAGTGAGCCGGGTCTGCCGATTATCGCTATACCTACAACCGCGGGCACCGGCTCTGAAGCCACTCGCGTAACCATTATTACCGATGAAACCAATGACGAAAAAATGCTCTGCGTGGGTATTGGTTTTATGCCTACCGCGGCGCTGGTGGACTACGAACTCACTCTCAGTCTGCCTGCTCGCACCACTGCAGACACCGGTATCGATGCCCTTACTCATGCCATGGAAGCCTATGTCAGTAAGAAGGCTAGCCTCTATAGTGACACTCAGGCGATTGCCGCGATGAAACTACTGGCGCCGAATTTGCGGCGTGTCTTTCACAATGGCAGCGACCGGGACGCTCGCGAGGCGATGATGCTGGGCTCGACTCTGGCTGGTGTGGCTTTCTCTAACGCCTCGGTGGCTCTGGTCCACGGCATGAGTCGTCCGATTGGCGCGTTCTATCATGTGCCCCACGGTCTCTCTAATGCCATGCTGCTGCCCGCGGTCACTGAATACTCTATCCCAGCAGCACCAGAGCGCTATGCGGACTGCGCACGGGCTATGGGCGTAGCTGAGGTGAGCGACAGCGATGAGCAGGCCAATGCCAAGTTGATGACAGAACTCTATGCCATTAATGAAGAATTACAGGTACCTACACCGGAGCAATTTGGTATTTCTCGGGAACACTTTTTTGGCAATCTTGAGACTATGGCGGAACAGGCCATTGGTTCTGGCTCTCCCGGCAATAATCCCCGGGTGCCCAGCGCCGACGATATTATTCAGATCTATAAAAAACTTTGGTAGGTCGTTTTTTATAGATTTTATTTTTTAATAACGCATATTTACTATTTTATTTAAAGGATACAAACCATGGCCACAGTCGGACATTTTATCAACGGTCAACAGATCACTGACGACGGACGCACGCAGGATGTCTATAACCCCTCCACTGGCGCTGTCAGCAAGCAGGTTTCACTGGCGTCAAAAGCCACAGTTGAAGAGGCGATTGCAGCGGCTCAGGCGGCCTTCCCCGCATGGCGTAATACCCCTGCTATTAAGCGTGCTCGAGTGATGTTTAAGTTTAAAGATTTACTGGAACAGAACGCCGATAAAATCTGTCAGATGATTGGCGAAGAGCATGGCAAGATTTCCCACGACGCCGCCGGTGAACTGCAGCGCGGTATCGAAAACGTCGAATACGCCTGTGGCGCACCGGAACTGTTAAAAGGTGAGCACAGTAAAAATGTTGCCCCGGGCATCGACTCCTGGAGCGAGTTTCAGCCTCTGGGTGTGGTCGCCGGAATCACCCCGTTTAACTTTCCCGCTATGGTGCCTCTGTGGATGTATCCCATGGCTATCGTCTGCGGCAATTGTTTTATTCTCAAGCCCTCAGAGCGAGATCCCAGTTCCACTCTCTATATAGCCTCGCTGCTCAAAGAAGCGGGTCTGCCGGACGGCGTGATGAATGTGGTTAATGGCGACAAGGAAGCGGTGGATACTCTACTCCATGACGAACATATCAAGGCGGTTAGCTTTGTCGGCTCCACGCCTATTGCAGAATATATTTATGCTACTGCCAGTGCCAATGGCAAGCGCTGCCAGGCTCTCGGGGGGGCAAAAAATCACGCCATAGTGATGCCCGATGCGGATATGGACAATGCCGTAAACCAACTGCTGGGCGCCGCATTTGGCAGTTCCGGTGAACGCTGTATGGCGCTCTCTGTTGCAGTGGCGGTTGGCGATGCCGCCGGTGATGCCCTGGTGAGTAAAATGACTGCGGCTATGGAGGCTCTAAAGGTGGGTCCCTTTAACGACAGTAACAATGACTTTGGCCCAGTGATTACCCAGCAGCATCAGCAAAAAGTTGTGGGCTATATCGACAGTGCTGAGCAGCAAGGGGCGACCATTGTGGTGGACGGTCGCACGCCTGAGATCGCCGGCCATGAAAATGGCTTCTTTGTGGGTGGCACCCTAATCGACAGTGTTACTGCGGATATGGAAAGCTATAAAGCCGAAATTTTTGGTCCGGTATTACAGGTTATGCGTGTCGATAGCATGCAGGCGGCGATGGATCTGATCGACGCCCATGAATACGGTAACGGCACCTGCATATTCACCCGCGACGGTGAAGCGGCGCGCTACTTCTCAGACAATATCCAAGTAGGTATGGTGGGCATTAACATTCCCCTGCCAGTGCCTGTGGCCTACCATAGCTTTGGTGGCTGGAAGCGTTCGCTGTTTGGTGATCTGCACGCCTATGGCCCAGATGCAGTGCGCTTCTATACTAAGCGTAAAACCATCACTCAGCGCTGGCCTTCGGCCGGTGTCCGTGAAGGTGCTCTGTTCTCTATGCCGACAATGAGTTAAGGGGCTTAATGTAAATGGCAACCAGCGCGCGAGAAAAAGGCTCTAGCATCAGCCGGGTAATGGATATTATTGAGGCGGTATCGAAAGCTGAGCGACCATTGTCGCCCGGGGATCTCGCTTTGCTTTTGGCTATTCCGAAACCGAGTATTCATCGTTTGCTCAATCAATTGGAAAAGGATGGCGTGGTGCAGACCAATATGCGCGGGCTGATTGTCCCCGGCCTGCGCTTACACGGTGTCGCTTGGGGTGTGCTGCACAGCCAGCGTTTTAGCGCTGCGCGGCGGGCAATTCTGCAGCAGCTCACCGAGCAAACTGGGGAGACCTGCGGCATTGCCATAGCCACTGGCAGCGAGATGATTTACTACGATCGGGTGCAGTCAGACTGGCCTCTGCAGCTCAACTTGCCAGTAGGCAGTCACACGCCGGCCTGGTGTACTGCCAGTGGCAAACTGTATCTCAGCTCGCTGCCCAAGCAGCGGCGGCAGAAAATTATTAGCCATCTGCCACTGCGCCAATATGCACGCAATACAATTATCGATGTGGCGCAATTAGAGGCGGATCTGGCGACTACTAGACAGCGCCAGATCGGCACTGACAATGAAGAGTTTGTCGACGGTATGACGGGCTGCGCTGTGCCTATTTTGGACGCCGAGGGGAGGCTCTGTGCCTGCCTGTTTATACATGCCCCACTATTGCGTAAAAGCCTTGATCAATTGCTCAGTTACAGTGATATTCTGCACACAGCAGCTGCCGAATTAGGCACACTGATTGACGGCCCAGACAGTGCGACCGGGTGACCGGGAGAGATGAAAATGATTAAGAAAAGACTACCCCCACTGAACTGGTTGCGCTCCTTTGAAGCCGCAGCCCGGCATCGCAATTTCACTCTGGCTGCCGCTGAATTAAATATGACTCAGGCGACTATCAGCCAGCAGATTAAAGGTCTTGAATCACAGCTTGGCTGTGCCCTATTTATTCGTTTGCCCCGGGGTTTAGAGCTCACCGATGCTGCGCGAGCCTATATTCCCGGAGTTCGAGAATCCATTGAAAAGCTCTCTGTGGTGACCGATGAAGTGTTCGGCAAAGAGCGCAGCCACACGCTGACAGTGCGCAGTAACCTGGTCTTTTTCAATACCTGGCTGGCACCGCGACTGGCGGATTTTCGGCATAATTATCCGGATATTGATCTGCGCTTTACCAGCAACATTTGGTTGGATTCGGTGAATAAAGAAGCGGATATAGAAATTCGCTATGGCAAAGGCATGTGGCCTGACCTGATCAGTGATCGGTTGACCTGGGATCAGTTGATTCCGGTCTGCAGCCCACAGGTTTTAGGCCCTGATCAAACCAGTAAAAATGCCGCACCTCCGGCCACTGCGGAACAGCTGACAGAGCATACGCTGCTCCATGTGATCGGTTATGAGGAAGGCTGGGGACACTGGCTAAAAAAACTCGGCCATCACAATATCGATGCCTCTCAGGGCATCCACTTTGACTCGTTGATTACGGCAATGGAAATGGCGGTGCATGGCCATGGCATTGCCCTTAGTCGCACATCTATAGCCTCGACCTTGCTCGAATCTGGAAAGCTAATAAAACCCTTTGAGGCTGGCGTCGCAACCGAGGAGGCATTCTTTGTCGCCATCCCATCGAACAAGCCTATACAGCACCATGTGCAGGCCTTTCGCAGCTGGATTATTCACCAGGGGCAGAACGCCCGCTATTGAAACCTTGTAACCCATACCAGTGACTAGATTTTAGTCACCGGCACCAGCACGAGAACTCTCGGTGGACTCCACCAGCACCCGAGCGACCAGTTCATTGAGGGTTTTCCACAGCGCTTCATCGATCTCTATGCCCTGCTCCACTGAGTCTAAGTAGCAGGCCTGCATATCCTCTGCTGAGACAGTCTCAAGAAATTCACCAAACTCCAGCTCTTTGGCAAATTGCCGCTCTATTACCGCCATATCCGTACCGGAAAAAATTCGCAGGGACTGAGAATCAAATTCACCGGTCATGGTGAAAGTTTGATATTCCGGCAGTTCAGCACCGGGCGCAATGGATACTTTGACGCAGTAATCCGACTGCCGCCAATAAGCAATAAAGGCCAGATTGCGCCGCGCTGCTTTCACCAGGCGCTGCAGTATAAAGGTGCGGTTGTAACAGTTGGTCAGCTCTAGGGCGGCCCAAGAACCCTTAATCACCTGAGCGCTGATCAGATCAACCGCCTCGCTGCCACAGAGCAAAATCGATGTGCCTTTACCATCGAGCATAGAGTGATGCTCGTCTTCCTGGACCAGATCCGCATGCACAGGTCCGATGGTATTGAGGTAGGTCAGTATCGCCTGCAAGCGATCAAAGCCATCGAAACCATGGGTCTCTAGCCAGACCACCATATCCGCGGCATCATAATAATCGCCAGACTGAAAACCTAGCGCTTCGAAGGCCTTTTTTAAGGTCGCCGTCAATTCGTTCTTTGAGACTTTCATAGGCTTGCTTACAGAGACGTCATTACAGGTTTAATTGGAAACTGCCAGTCATCGGCAGCCATATCGGCATTGCCAAAATCACTGATTAACGGAGCACCCTGAAACATGGTGTTGCGCACCCAGAGTCGCGAGCGGGGATCAAACTTACTGACACCAAAAAACGATAACTTGCAGCGCAGTAAATAGATCGGCAGAACATCACTGTGCACCAAATTTTCGCGGATATCGCCGTAGCGGCTCTGGGCCATAGTTTGAATCCGCGCCACAATGCCACTGTGATTTGGACACTGCATAATAAAATGCGCGACGTTTTGCTCTGGAGAGATGGTGTTGTAGTGCTGCAGAAGGTCGTAACATTCCCGTACCAGACGACCAATACCCAGGGGCATTTCTTTTTCCATGCCCATATCAATATTGGTCTGGCCCAAACGCGGCTCCATCTTCTCTTCAGAGCGATACCAAAACGCCCCTTTGGACTCGTACTTACTAAAATCAATCGCCAGAGCCCAGTCGTATTTATCTTCAATAATTTCCAACAGTTCAGAGACCAACATTTCAGGTGTTATCTGTTGCGACTCCTCTGTCCCCATCTGCTCTTCGAGGCTATCGACCAAATCCGGATAGAGCTCGATAAGCATGGTATTGATCACTTCCTGAGTTTCTATATGCCAATGTTGCTCGGCATACTGAATCAGATCCGCCCATACATAGTGGGTGATCGCCAGATCGGCGGCCTGCTCTTGGAGCCATAGATGCAGGGCCTGAAGTTCTTCACGGACCACCACATTGGAATTGCTCTGCCGCTCATCGGCGGTAATAATTTCACCCAGATGCTGGATCACTCTTTCAGTGGCCATATCCAACCGCGCCATGGTGGCTTTATCGACACCGGCCTCACCGGCCACAATAGCTGTAGCCAATGCAGTTTCGCGCATTTCAATCCACTGGTTAATCAGCAGTGGATGATTAATTAAAAAGGGTGCCATACCCAGACCGGTAGAGTTGCCAATCCCCAGATAGCGCTTGATATCTCGATGCAGAGTCACCGCAGTTTCAGGGCTGCGCTGGGCGGCTAAATAATCCGCCTGCTGCATACTAAAGTGGCGCAACATATAGCAGGTAAACATCTCCGCGGCGAAGGGTCGGGCAAAGTCGCGATGTTTGGTGCGAACCTTTTCCCAATCAGCCATCCCCAATTTGCCACTGCCATAAGCTGCAGTAGTGCGATACAGATAACCCACTTCGGCAATCACGTCTACACTGGGCTGACGGCCCTGGGTGAGCTCGTCAACCACATAGTCAAAGGTCCTGGCACTGCGATTGGCCCGGGATAACACCAGTACTCGGGAGTCCACGCGACCGGCTTCCTGCTTGGGTACATTGGCACGTAAAAATTCCAGCTGCTCAGTGCCCACAGTGCCTTCGCAGAGGGCCATGGTCAGATCCCACTGATTGGCGATCACCCGATCATTGCGATTTTCGGGATCCAAATAATGGGAAAATAGGACATAACTAAAGGTCCCATGCTTAGCCTCAACCTGATAGACCACGGTGCCATATCCCTGGTCGTCGAGATCAAATACAGGACTGGTTATCTGCCAGTTCTCTGCCACCATTCGGCGCACCAGCGTGCGCATAAAGCTCAGCCGTGACTGATGAAAGCTACCTAGGCGCTCCAGCTGCATAACCTGGCTGGCAGGACGCAGCGGCAATAGCTTGACGTTGCTGTCGGTTGATTCGAATGATGAGTGCGGATCTTTATGCACGGCTTGTTCTACCTATGTGTATGACGATTTGGCTGTCAACTTATCAAGTTAATAAGACTGTCTGTGCAGACTATTTTATATGGCCCTGCTCTAGGGCCATGATCTTGGCAATTCTAGGCGCATTCCAAAGTGACGGCATTAATATAAGCGACACTGGAACCGCAGTTACGACAATAAATGACTGTAATGCCGATACGCCGCCAGAACCGATTGAGATTAATATCGCCGCCAGAACACCCATCATAATTCCCCAAAATACCCTCAGGGCAGTAGGCGGATCATCGGTACCGGTCATCACCATGGACACCGTATAGGTCATTGAGTCACCGGTGGTGGCGACAAAGATCGTCGTGAGCACCAGAAACAGCACTGAAATCAAAAAGCCCCAGGGCAACTGCTGGGTTATGGCAAGCAGAGCCGCAGGCATACCAGAGGCGGCGTAGGGGCCAGAGATGACGCCGGGATTGGCCAACTCGAAGGCAATGCCGGTGCCGCCGACAATGGTGAACCAAAAGTAGGTTACCAGTGGTGCAATTAATGACAGGGTAATAATCAATTGGCGAATGCTGCGCCCCCGAGAGATGCGTGCAATAAACATGGCCATCAGTGGCCCATAGCCAATAAACCAGCCCCAGAAAAACACCGTCCAACCATTCACCCAACCTGTGTCAGCACGGTAACTGGCCATGGGAATAAACTCAGTGATCAGCACGCCAACCGACTGAATAAAACTGTCGAAGATAAACGCCGTTGGACCAAACACTAGAATAAAGCTGATCAGCACTATGGATAGGCCAATATTAAACGAGCTGAGGATTTGGATACCCCGGGTAACACCAGAGACTGCAGAGACAGTGTAAATGGCGATCAGGCCGAGAATAATCAGCAACTGAGTACTGTAGTTATTAGCGACACCAAATAGCTCAGAGAGGCCAAAACTGACCTGCAGACCCAGGAAACCAATAGGTCCCACAGTGCCTGAAACAACCGCCACCACGCAGGCAGCATCTATAAAGGCGCCGAACCAGCCATGCAATACCCGCTCACCAAAAACCGGGTAAAGCAAAATACGTGGCTTAAGTGGCAGACCTTTGTCGTAGTGCAGGTACATAAAAATAATCGCAGTCAAACTGCCGAGAATCGACCAGGACAAAAAGCCCCAGTGCATATAACTCTGCGCCAGTGCCGGATAGACTGCTTCTGGAGTAGCAGACTCAACGCCAAACAGCGGCGGTGAAGCAATAAAATGTGCCATGGGTTCTGCTGCGGCCCAAAACACGCCGCCACCGGCCAGCAGCGTACACATAATGATCGCCACCCATTTGTAGGTGCTGATATCCGGTGCATCGAGATTGCCCAGCCGGGCTTTACCGGAATCGGACATGGCAACAACCAGAGCAACCAAAAACGTCAGCAGCATTAGCACTTGCCAGTACGCGCCAAACAATGTGGTCGCAGAGCCAAAGGCACTGTTAACCGTGGCCGATAGCAGCTCAATATCAAATAGTGCCGTGGCGACAAACAGCATCAAAAAGCCGCCACTCAATATAAATACTGGCCAATCAATTACTGCGGCTGACTTTTTAGCGGCTGACATTTTAGCGACCGGGTTATTCACGCTCGCGCCTTGCCAACAAATGATTTCTCAAAAAATGACTGCCAGTTTTGGCCCATTATTTTGGCCACATCTGTATCGCTAAAGCCAACCTCTTCTAAGCCCTGAGCCACTGTGCGCATATCCTTTGATCCGGCGAACCAGTTGGGCTGGCGCGGCCATGAAGGGCTGGCAGCTGTGCCTTCGCCATGGTCTATGCCCATGGTCCAACGGCCGCTGCGCATCCATTCGAGCACTGAATAATCCCAGTTTTCACAGAGATCCGAGCCAATACCGAGACGCTCGATTCCGATCATTTCCGCAGTCTGCATAATCATCTGGCAAAACTCCGGCAAGGTGCAATCCGAGCCATTTTTCAGATGGAATGGATACATACTAAAGCCCAGCATACCTTCGGATTCACCTATGGCACGGAGTACCTTATCCGACTTATTTCTTAACGCCGCATGGAAAAACGTTGGGTTGGCATGAGTGATGGCGATGGGTCGCTGAGAGATTTCTATGGCTTCCAGAGTGGATTTTTCGGCACTGTGAGACATATCAATAATCATGCCCACTCGGTTCATCTCACTGATGACCTGCTTGCCAAAACGGGTTATGCCGCCGTCCTGCTCCTCGTAACAACCGGTGGCCAGCAGACTCTGGTTGTTATAGCTGAGCTGCATAATACGCACCCCCAGCTGATGCAGAATCTGCACCATCTTTACGTCGTCTTCAATGGGCGAGCAGTTTTGAAAACCAAAGATAATGCCCACTTTGCCGAGACGCTTGGCTTCCAGGATATCTGACGCCTGATGGACCGGCATAATCAGATCCCCGTGATCGAGAAAATGACGATTCCAGTGGCCGATATTTTCCAAGGTCTCGCGACTGTTCTCCCAATAGGCGATGGTCACATGAATGGCATGCAAGCCAGATCGCTGAGCCTGTTCGAATAGTCCGCGGTTCCAATTGACGTACTGCAGGCCGTCAATCATCAGCATATGGTTGTTCATCAGTGACTCCTGCTTAGTAGGGCTTGCTGTAGTTGGTTTTGACGATGGTGTAGAACTCGCGAGCTGAACTGCCCTGCTCTCGCGGGCCGTAGCTGGAGTTCTTGCGACCGCCAAAGGGCACGTGATAATCGGTGCCTGCAGTGGGCAGGTTGACCATGACACAACCAGATTGAGAGTGACGCTTAAAGTGACCAGCATGGTGTAGGGAATTGGTAATAATGCCCGAGGTCAAACCAAAGTCTGAATCGTTAGACACGTGAAGAGCCTGCTCATAACTATCTACCTTGATGACACAAGCGATGGGGCCAAACACCTCTTCCCGGTTAATGCGCATCTGGTTAGTCGTATTCACAAACAGTGCCGGAGACATAAAGAAACCCTCTGTATCAAGGTTTAAACGCTCACCGCCAACTAATAGCTCGGCACCCTCATCTTTAGCGATCTGCATATAATCGAGATTCTGTTGCAGCTGACGACCATCCACTACCGGGCCAATCTGCGAGCCTTCACCCAGGGCATGACCGACAACCAGATTGCTCACAGCGGCACTGAGCTTTTCGACGAAGGCGTCGTGGATACCCGCCTGAACAATAATCCGTGACGAGGCAGTACACTTCTGCCCGGTACCAAAATAACCACCAGCCAGGGCGCAGTTAACCGCTGTATCCATATCCGCGTCGTCCAGCACGACTAGAGCATTCTTGCTGCCCATCTCCAACTGCACACGGGCCATATTATCGATGGCATTGCGCGCAATATGGCGACCAACACCCACCGAACCAGTGAAGGTCACGGCTTGAATATCAGGGGAAGTACAGAGAGTCTCACCCACATCCCGGCCTGAGCCCATCACTAGGTTAAAGACCCCAGCGGGAAGACCACTGCGGCTGATAATATCGGCCAATATCCAGGCACTGGCTGGAACCAGCTCGGCGGGCTTAAGCACTACAGCGTTGCCATAGGCCAGGGCCGGAGCCACTTTCCATGCCGCTACTGCCATAGGGAAATTCCACGGCGTGACAATACCTACAACACCTAGAGCTTCACGATGCACTTCTACGTCTACACCGGGTCGCACTGACTGGGTGTTTTCGCCCATCAGGCGCAGGGTTTCGGCACCATAGTATTGAAAGAATTGACCGGAGCGATAGACTTCGCCGACGCCTTCAGCGCGGGTTTTGCCCTCTTCCCGAGCGAGGATCTCACCGATTTCAGCGCTGCGCGCAATCAGCTCTGCGCCGATAAAGTCGAGCACTTGCTTGCGCTGTTCCAAGCCGCTCTGAGACCAGCCAGAAAAGGCGGCATTGGCTGCAGCTATGGCTGCAAGGCAATCTTCAGAAGTGGCTTTGGCGTAATGCCCCACTACATCACTGGTGTCTGACGGGTTAATATTTTCAATTACTGCTGAGCTACCAACCCACTGACCATTGATATAGTTCTGAAACACTTCGTGACTCATGCTGACTCCCCTTTTTTTATAAACGATTAGCGCCCTGCGGCTCGCTGATCTTATGCTTATTTAGCTATAAATCTAATTAAAAAATGCTATAGATATATAAGTTAAATTAATTTATTGTTAGTGTTTTAATAATTCGCGGTAAAGCTGCAGGAGATCCTTCGGCTTCGCTCAGGATGACAGGGTATGGAGTGTGTTATCCGGATCGCCAAAGTTTGTCATCCCGACCG